>NZ_JAYGHE010000039.1:19074-75130 GCF_034931145.1 Nostoc sp. UHCC 0252
GTTAAGTTGACACGTATGGGCACTGCCGTGCCTCTACCCTCACAATATAATCTTCATCTGCATGGGAACCGCTATATATTCGTTATTGTGTAAGTTGTCTCTGTCTACATTGAATATATTGAAAATTTGTCTCCACTGCGGGACTTTATAAAAAACGAAAGTTTGGAATTATAAATCTAGAGTGAAGCCATAGTAATTTTTAGCAATTACTATTAAATTGTCGTTACTAATTTGGGAACAATAAACTTAGAAGTCAAGAGGATTTAACAATATGTTCACCACTAATGTAAATATTCCCAGATATCACCTCCTTGAAGAAATTTACAATGGTTCGAGAACTATAGTTTATCGAGGTTATCGAGAAAGTGACTTATTACCTGTAGCGATCAAACTACTGAAAAATCCATATCCCAACTTCAATGAACTAGTGCAGTTTCGCAATCAGTACACCATTGCTAAAAATCTCAACTCACCACTGACCGTCCAAACCTACAGCCTGGAAGCGTATCAAAATGGCTATGTGTTGGTGATGGAAGATTTTGGCGGCATATCTCTAAAAGATTATTTTGCTCGTAACCAGACGCGAGATATTGGGACTTTACAAGAGTTTTTACAAATTGCGATCGCACTGTGTAATTCCTTAGAGATCCTCTATAGTCAGCGCATCATTCATAAAGATATCAAACCGAGCAATATTTTAATTAACCCCCATTCCAAACAAGTTAAATTAATCGACTTCAGTATCGCCTCTTTATTACCAAGGGAAACGCAAACTCTCATCAGCCCCAATGTATTAGAAGGGACACTAGCTTATATTTCTCCAGAACAGACTGGGAGAATGAATCGGGGGATTGACTACCGAACTGATTTTTATTCACTCGGTGTAACCTTCTATGAGTTACTTACAGGTGAGTTACCTTTTCAATCAAATGACCCAATGGAGTTGGTACATTCCCACATTGCTAAAACAGCCCCTTCAATACATCAAATTAATTTCCGAATTCCGCCTGTAATTTCGGAGATAGTGAGCAAGCTAATGGCAAAAAATGCCGAAGACCGCTATCAGAGTATATTAGGCTTAAAGTATGATTTAGAAACAAGTTTTGCTCAACTTAAAACAACAGGTAAAATTGAAAGCTTCCCAATAGCACAAAGGGATATGTGCGATAGATTTATTATCCCTGATAAACTCTATGGGCGAGAATTAGAAGTACAAACCCTACTGAGAGCATTTGAAAATGTCAGCTTGGGTGCTACAGAAATAACACTAGTAACTGGATTGTCAGGGATTGGCAAAACTGCGCTTGTCAATGAAGTTCATAAACCTATTGTTCGTCAACGCGGTTATTTTATCAAAGGCAAGTTCGATCAATTTAATCGGAATATTCCTTTCTCAGCATTTGTCCAAGCCTTCCGTAACTTTATGGAGCAATTATTAGCAGAAAGTGTTATCCAAATACAAGAATGGAAAAATAAAATTGTTCAAGCATTAGGTGAAGATGGACAAGTAATTATTGAAGTTATTCCTGAATTAGAAAGAATTATTGGTAAACAGCCAGATGCACCAGAATTATCAGGTAACGCAGCCCAAAATCGATTTAATTTATTATTTAAAAGATTTCTCCAAGTTTTTACAACTAAAGATCATCCCTTAGTAATATTTTTAGATGACTTGCAGTGGGTAGATTCGGCTTCATTGAAACTCATGCAATTATTAATGAAGGAAACGAATCAGGGATATTTATTGTTAATCGGTGCGTACCGGGAAAATGAAGTATTTCCCGCACATCCCTTGATGGTGATGTTGGATGAAATTCATAAAGCAGGTGTAACCGTCAATAGCCTTACCCTGGAACCGCTCAAGCAATTACAATTGAATCAGCTTGTAGCTGATACGTTAAATTGTTCAGAAAATGTTGCATTATCACTTTCACAATTAGTTTATCGTAAATCTCAAGGTAATCCATTCTTTGCTACTCAGATTCTCAAATCATTATATCAAGACAAACTGATTGAATTTAATTTTGTAGAGGGATGCTGGCAATGTGACATTTCCCAAATAAATCAGCAAACACTAGCGGATGATATTATTGAGTTTATGGTCTTTCAATTACGAAGACTACCAAAATCAACTCAACAACAACTGAGGCTAGCTGCTTGTATTGGAAATCAGTTCGATTTAAAAACATTAGCAATTGTTTCCAAACAATCAGAAGTAGAAACCGCAGATTGTTTGTGGAAGGCTTTGCAAGAAGGATTGATTTTACCGCAAAGTGAGGTTTATAAATTTTTTGTTGATTCCGAAAATCAAGCAGCTACTCAAGAACATTCTGAGATGGTTGTATATAAATTTTTACACGATCGCGTCCAGCAAGCTGCTTATTCACTCATTCCAGAAGCACAAAAGCAGTCAACACACTTGCAAATTGGGCGATTGTTATTGCAGAATACACTTCCAGACCAGCAAGAGTCAAGAATTTTTGCGATCGCTAACCAATTCAATTACGGATTGGAGTTATTAGAGGAACCTACAGAACGAGAACATCTATCCCGATTAAATCTGATGGCTGGCTGTAAAGCCAAAAACTCTACTGCTTATGCGACAGCAGTCGAGTATTTAAAAGTTGCAATGCTTTTGTTACCGATAAATGCTTGGGAAAGCAGCTACGATTTGACCCTTGCTATTTATGAATCTGCGGCTGAAGCAGAATATCTCAATATAAACTTTGATTCATCAAAATCGTTAGTCGATATTATCCTCAAAAACGCTCAATCTCCATTAGAAAAAGTTCGTACTTATGAGATTCAAATCCAATCTTATACGGCGCAAAATAAATTTATTGAAGCAATAGCCACAGGTAGAGAAGCACTCCAATTGCTAGATTTAACCTTACCTGAAGATGGTAACACTCAACTGATTTTCGATGAACACCATCAGTTGCAACAAATGTTGGTTCATCAATCGATTGCAGCATTGGCAGATATGCCAGAAATAACCGATCCTAAAAGATTAGTTGCACTCCGCATTTTGTCGGGTTTGTTTGCCCCGGTTTATATAGCCAAACCCATGTTGTTGCCGCTCAAGATTTTTGCAATGATTAAAATTTGTATCCAATCTGGCAATTCACCACAGGCCGCTGTTGCTTACAGCCTCTATGGATTATTTTTGTGCAGTATTGGTGCAATTGAGGATGGGTATAGCTTTGGGAAACTGGCAGTCCAACTTTTAGACAAATTTCCAACTAAAGAACTTAAAAGTAGAGTTTATTTAACATTCAGCCTGTTTATTAAACACTGGAAAGATTCAATCAAATCCACCTTAAATTTATTTTTGGATGGATTGCAAAGTGGATTAGAAACTGGAAATTTGGAATATGTTGGCTATTGCGCCAATTGTTACTGTCAATTTCTATTTTGGAGCGGAGAAAACCTAGAAATTGCTGTAATGGAGGCAGATAAATATTGTGAACTAATGCAGCGAATTAAACAAGAGGTATCTCTAGTTTGGGGAAATATCTGGCGGCAGACGGTTCTAAATTTACAAGGTGAAGCGGCTAATCCCTGCTGTTTAATTGGTAAGCATTTTCATGAAGTAGAAATGTTACCAACTTTGATTGCAACTAATAATATCAACGGCATTTGTTATGTTTATTTGGCAAAAACACTACTAGCTTATCTTTTTGGTGAATATGAGTGTGCTTGGGAATATTCTCAAAAATTTGAGCAGTATGAGCAGGGAGCAGCAGGCTTATTAATTGTTCCTTTGCGGAATTTCTATCAATCTTTGAGTTTATTAGCTCTTTGTCATCAGGTAAGTGAAGCACAGCAACAGCTTTATCTCCAAAAAGTAGCTGAAAATCAAGCAAAGATGCAGGAATGGGCAACTCATGCGCCAGTCAATTATCAGCATAAGTACAATTTAATTTTGGCTGAACAAGCTAGGGTAATTGGCGATCGCGTACAAGCCGCAGATTATTATGAAATAGCGATTCAAGAAGCGATCGCCAATGACTATCTTCAGGAAACAGCGATCGCTAACGAACTTGCTGCCAAATTTTACCTCGAATGGGGTAAAGAAAAAGCCGCAGAAGGATATCTGCAACAGGCATACTATTGCTATGCTCGTTGGGGAGCAAAAGCCAAAACTGATGACTTGGAAAAATGCTATCCCAAATTACTCAAACCAATTTTGCTACAACAAGGATTCAACTTCAATTCCTTAGAAACTATAGGGAGCATTGTTCCTACATCTACTTGTACTAGCAGTAGTACTAATATTTCTGACACTCTGGATTTGACCTGCATTCTCAAAGCCGCTCAAACTATCTCCAGTTGTATCGAATTAGACGCACTTATCAGCAACCTCACCCGGATTATCTTAGAAAATTCTGGTGCGAAAACATCTATATTAATTCTTCCTCAAGAAGATACTTGGCAAGTGCGGGCAATTACTTATATCGATCGACAGTCAAATTCTCAGGCTGAGGTCAAAACCATTTTTGACTCACAACAAATAGATACTTGTCAAAAAATTCCCAAAAAATTGATTAATTACGTTAAGAATACTCAAGAAACCATCATCATAGATAATTGCAAAACAAATATTCCTGGTGTAATTGGGGAATATATGCTTTTACATCAACCTCAAAGTGTATTATGTACACCCATTATTAACCAAGGTCATTTGGTGGGGATTCTCTACCTTGAAAATAAACTGAGTCAAGGGGTATTTACTAGTGACCGTCTACAGGTGATTAGTTTATTATCCTCTCAAGCAGCAATTGCCTTAGAAAATGCCCAACTTTATCAGCAAGCTGGGCAAGCTTTACAAGATTTGCAACAAGCTCAACTACAAATTGTGCAGAGTGAAAAGATGTCTGCATTGGGTAACTTAGTTGCTGGAGTGGCTCATGAAATGAATAATCCTCTCGGTTTTATTGCTGCCAGCCTCAAGCAAGCTAAACCCACCTTTGCTGATATTTTTGAACATTTAAAACTGTATCAAGAAAAGTTTTCTGTCCCAAGTAATGAAATCATAGACCATGCTAAAGAAATTGACTTGGATTATAGCTTAGAAGACTTCCCCAAGATAATTGATTCGATGATTATGGCCTGTAACAGGCTAGAAAATATTAGCACGAGTCTCAGAACTTTTTCTCGTGCTGATAGAGATTACAAAGTTCCATTTAATATTCACGAAGGGATTGATAGTACAATTCTAATTTTAAAACATCGTCTCAAAGCTAATGAGAATCGCCCAGTAATTGAGGTAGTGAATAACTACGCCAAATTGCCGCAAATTGAATGCTTTCCAGGTCAATTAAATCAAGTTTTTATGAACATAATGGCGAATTCAATTGATGCTTTGGATGAATCAAATACAGGGCTAACTTTTGAGGAAATTCAAGCTAATCCTAACCAAATTACAATTACTACTGCCTTGAAATATCAAGAGATTGAGGTGAAAATTGCTGATAATGGGGTAGGGATGAGCGAGTCAGTCAAACAAAAAATATTTGACCACTTGTTTACTACTAAAGGTGTTGGTAAAGGGACGGGATTAGGATTAGCGATCGCTCAGTCTATTGTTGTAGAAAAACATGGTGGAACTCTGAATGTGAATTCTACCCCAGGAGAGGGAACAGAATTTGTGATTACCCTACCAATTATGGCTCATAAAAAAGCTAATTAAGCTATTTCATAGTGGTGACATTACAACATCATCCCGCGATCGCCAAATTGCTACAGTAACTCACAAGAGAGCATAAATACATATCGATGTAAATAAAAAACTTTTTATTTGCTTGGTATAAAACTAAACAACAAAGCGCTTTGAGCGATCGCTTGGGAGCAACTAACTTTGCTGCTGTTATGCTCCCATGACAATGCTATACCCACGCTTTTACTAAATCAATATCAGCAAGCCAGATGAGTCGGCTTTGATTCGATGCCCTTTCTCCCACAACCGGAGGACACCACTCCACACCGTAAAGCCAATTGTTTTTGAGGCTAAAAATCCCTTGAATAATCCGACGTGTCGGTTGTTCACTAAAATCAACTTCAACTATGTCCCCTAATTGAAAAGCCTGAGTAGGAGCAGTACTATTTTTGAATACATTTGTTCGATGAAATTCTTTAGAAGGTAAGTAAAGCATTTCACCAAGGCAAAGAATTGCATAAATCCACTCCTGCCCTTCCCAATGAACACCACAACAGTAGCCTGGTAAATCGGAGTTTGAGAGGAAAACTTTTTCTAGCATCTGAACTGCTAAAGGAGGCATGGCTTGACCCCACGGAGGAGAAATATGCCAGCAGGATTCCAAAAGTTTAATCTGGTTAATCATAATGCTTTACAGCTCTATTTTTAAATAATAGACTTGCTTACACTCGTGCAATCCGGAATTTAATTTAAATTCTTCTGTTCTTCTGTTTTTTTGCTTGCACCCAGTTTTAACTTTGGATAATCCTGATTTGATTGCTGCCTGCGTGGTGGGTGATGGCGAAGCGGAAACTGGCCTCGCAGCAACAGCTTGGCACTCTAACAAGTTTTTCAATCCAGTGCATGATGGTGGGGTTTTGCCAATTCTGCACTTGAATGGCTATAAAATTGCCAATCCTACCATATTGGCACGCATACCTCCTCACAAACTGGAGAGCTTATTCGTTGGTTACGGTTACAAGCCTTATTTTGTAGAGGGGGATGATCGTGAAACCATGCACTTAATATTTCCAATTACTTCATTATTGGATGATGATATGGCACGTCGAGGAATCAAAGATAAACGTATTTTTTGGGCTGTCGCTCTTGTACCGTTGTTTGGGCCATTAGTATATTTATGTTTGCGTCCATCATTGCCAAAAACTTCTGCACAGATTCTTCGAGCGCACTGGAATATACTCGACTCAGGCGATCGCTAATCTGCTGCATTTTCAACAATCCACATTAAATCAATGCAACCTACAATATCAATCCCCCAACACTGGGGCTACCCTCGCCTTGCTTTGGAACAGCGTACAAAAGACGGCATCATTCTGGAATTTTATTTTGCTTGTGTATGTTGTTTAACTCATCTTATTGTGGATAGCTGTTTTGCAAAATAAGACTGGTAGAGTCCGTAACGGGGTAAGACGCGATCGCCCTCAAAGCGAATTAATCCCAAACCTTCAAGCTTGTAAGTGTCAATAGAATTAAGAGAAATACCTTGCTTTGCTGCGATAATTTCAGCATAAGTCTTTGCCAGTCTAGGATTTTCTTGCAGTTTGATCAACTGTCGCCATAAATGATCGCGGTAGATGCCACCATTGGCGATCGCATCCTCTATTATTTCCTCCAGGGTCATTTCTTGAGACTTAAGATAATACAAACTAATCTGGATTAGTGCTGGATGCCCTCCTACTAGTGACATTAGTTGAGCAAAATCTTTAGCTTTAAATGAATCTAAACTATAACGCCTAGCTAAATTCTCTACTTGTGGTTGAGTAAAATCGTTCAGACGAATAGGTAGACCAATATTAAAAGGAGAGAGGTTAATATCCATAGAGATATAGTCTTCGGTTGAGTAAACCATTACTAACCTCAGCTTTTGCCAATTGGGATTGTGTCGTGCTTCCTCACACCACGACCGCAACAATGCGAAAAACTCTTGACAAATGTGAGGATATTCAAAAAAACGGTCAACTTCATTCAACACTAAAACCACTGGGCTTTGACATTGTTCGAGCAAATAGTTTTCTAAATAGAAGCCACTACTCAAGTTGTAACCAATTTCTTCATTCCACTTTTCTTTGAGTTTGGGGTCAATACCTAACCCTGTTGCAATTTTCCAGCAAAGACGACGCAACAGTTTATTTAAATCAGTTAAACACTCATTATCGAATTGGTAGCAATTCAGATTCACAGTCTGATATCCAAGTTTCTGTGCAAAGGCACAAAGCCGCAACACAAGGGAGCTTTTACCCATCTGTTTGGGAGACTTAATCCGAATCACGCAGCCACTAGTAGTTACTTCTCGATAAACCTTTCTCTCTAGTGGAGGACGTTCAATATAAAAGTGAGAATCTAAAGGTACGGGGCCATCCGGGTATGACCAAAGATTTTCTATCTGTTTAGTTTGTATGTGATGTTTTTCGACAAGTGAGATTAATTCAGAACGTTGAGATAAATCTTTTTCTATATTTGCAATAGACAATAACTCAGATGTTTCAGCCTCATTTACTTTGTTGACTATGGTATAGTCTTCGCTATGTAATTCTAGATTAAAAGCGCTAAAGCAGAGTTTTAGAGTTTTTTGATCTACACTTTCATTTAAAGACCATAATTTACTCAAAGTTCTACTAGAAACATGAATGCGCGAGCTTATATCTTCTAAACTCAAGTGCTTGCCTTTATTTTCTACTATCTCCACAGAAAGAATTGCTGATTGTAACCGTTTAATCCCTGTGGATGTTAGTACAACTCCTCGTGCGCGTTTAGTTTTATACATTTTTGTCCTAAGTAGCTGTTATGAATGAGTGTCACAAGCAACATTTCTTTTTACATACTGAAACTATAATTTAATGTGGCAATTTTTGATACACTCTTATTTCATTTTTTCTTAAAATCCATACGAACTCTAATCAACTAAGTTACATTATATTAGCTTGACAGTAAACACTGACATCAATTACCTATTTCTCCTACTTTTCCCACTTTTCCGACTTTTCCACTTGGTATTTTGATGGTTGCCTTGCAAAAACTCTCTGGCAAAATGAATAACTTGTATTTACCTGAATTTGTACAAAATAGATGTATTTTAATTACTAGATCCTATCAAGAAAAAGGAAGGTTTTCTAACTGTCTTGATATCCATTGAGGAGTGAAAACACTCTGGTAAATTGGATTTTTGACTCTCAGATAGCCGTTATAATTTTCCACCAAACCAGATAGGAACAGTTCTGTCTGTTCTCCACTATTATTAGCTGGTATCAAGTTATCTATCGGGTTCCTATTTCTTAGTTCCTCTACTTGTAACACCTGTTGATAAATGTTTAATAACTTTCCTGCTTTGTGTTGGTCAAAAAGTAAGCGATCCCTTATGGTACGTAGATGTTCCGGTTCATCTTGGAATTCCCAATGTTGAATAATGCGCGATCGCACCAATTGTTCTACCCAATATCCTTCAGTACCCTTCGGTATAGTCATCGTTGCCTTATAACTTTCTAACGCAACTTGCACAACTAACTGACAAAGCTTTTGGGTGAGAAACGGCTGTCCTTTTGTCCAATTAATAATATACGCTAATATTGCTTCTGGATGGCTGATTACTTCTTCTATACCTTCAAGTAGGGGCATAGCTTCATGTAATTGAAAGTCACATAACTTAATTGCTTGACCAATGTTAAAGGGGGTTCGATGTCGATCAGCAATTAATTTGGATGGACTGGCTACACCAAACAAAGCAAAACCCAAGCGTTGAAAATTTGGGTTGTGTGCATATTGCTCATAACAGTAACGAATCCAGATAAAAAAATCGTTGATCGGAAAATTTAAACTTAGTAAGTTATTAATGTTGTCGATAAAGATAAAAATGCGATTATTTTGAACTTCTCTCAGTAACACCTGTTCAACAAATTGATATAGTCGTTCTACAGGCTCAAGTTCTGATTGTTGCTCCCACCAACTTTCAAAGTTGATTCGTTCTCTCAGATTTAGCTTGTGAAACAAGCTGAAAATAATACCCTTATACCACTGTATAGGTGTAATTTGATTAGTACCTAATAGGAATGAATTCAAATAAACACATATATAATTTTCTTCTTCCAAGCGATGAATAGTCCGGTGTAGTAGAGATGATTTCCCTGTTTGGTGGGAGTTGAAGACGTAACAAAAATTTCCTGTTTTTAATCCAGTATAAAGTTGTTCGTCTGCTTGACGGACAATATATGTAGAGTCATCATACTTCAGGCTATCACCGACCTGATATCTCATAGTCAAGTCAATTACTATAAATAGCGATACTTGTAATTTTATAAATGCAAACAAGAATGCAACTCAACATAGTTCATAATTTTCCACAACAGACATGTAATGGAAAATGACAGCTAAATTATTTTATGAAAAAAGCAAATTTTTGGAGAAAAATTATATATTTTTAGATAAATAAAGATCAATCGCCCAAGAGATAGTGCCAAAGTTAATCACTATATCATTTGCAGACTTATCTTCTCTTAGCTAAAAATAAAAATCAAGGAAAGTTAAGACATTTAAGTAAATTCTTGAGATATAGGAATCCAGTTTGATTTATGAAAACATACGTAGGGTGTGTTAGCGACAGCGTAACGCGCCAAACCCTCTATAATGGGGCGTTACGAACTCCGTTCTAACACACCCTACAATACCTAATTTTTTTCAAAAATAAAATATGATTCCTATAGTTAAGACAGGAATACTGCTCAGTTAAGGAAAAAAGTAGGCTCAAACCCTTGAAATATCCTTATCTATAATGCCCAAAGAGCTTAAGCGAGCAGCATTAGTTAGGCCAGTTAATAAAAAAAACAAGCAAGTGTTTTTAAAAATAAAGTCCAAAGTGATTTTACTGCCAGTGCTGATTATGGGCGGTGGGGAGCATCCCACTTTTTTGTATGTCATTGCGAGCGAAACAAAGTGAAGCAAAGCAATCGCAAAATCTCCAACTAAGAACTAGTCCATGCGATTGCTTGTCTGCGACACGCTCTTGCGTTCGTCGTTCCTCCTCTCTAGGAGACGCACTCACGTTCGCAATGACATTTATTCTCTGAGTGCAAAAAAAAACTAGGATGTACCCTGGGTGGTGTGCTAGTCGAAAAATAAAGCGTTTAGGCATTGATGTCCTTACTTTTGAACAATATCCTGTGGCTTAATTCACATAAGGCGTATATTTTATATATCTATGTGCTTAACTTTCTTAAATTTCCTAAATTTCCTAAATTTCTTAACTGGTTTCTTAAATATTTTCTTAAATGTCTTAACTGGTCTTGCATCTTATTTAAAAAACTGGGATTATCTATATGAATATATCTACTGGATTATTAAAAATAAACAGGTAGCAAAACCAAATCTGCTCAAGTTATACTCAAATAAATTAAAAATTTACTTATTGCAAAGGAGCAAAAAATCAAATCGAAAAATGAACTTGTATCTATTTATCGAATAGAATTCAGGAGTCAGAATTCAGCAATGTTTTCTGTGCGAGTGGCGGATAGCTAAGGTTTAGCCTATTCTGACTTTTGAATTCTTCTTCAATAGTTAACCTCAACTCATTGTGAGAATAATTATAATATTTAGCTAATTTAAATCTTATAAGAACAAAAGGTATATTATATTATTACAAAAGCTAGATATTAGCCTATAAAAACAGTTCTAATACTTAGAATATAATGGTGACAAAAAGAGTAAGTTCATCTAAACAATTTTTTTAGTAGCAAACACTCTATTTGTGTATTATTCGTATTTTTATAACTAAGATTTTCATGATTTTAAGGAGTTTTAATGGATAAAACTATAAAAACAAGTTCTCCACTCTCTTCTGGCCAAGAAGCAATGTGGTTTATCTACCAAATTGCTCCAGAGAGCGTTGCTTATAATATATTTATTACTGTAAAAATTAATTCTTATTTAAATATCGTTGCTGTCAATCGTGCATGGGAAAAAATTATTGACCGCCATCCTATTCTCAGGACTACATATACCAGTTTTGAAGGCAAACCCGTTCAGCAAGTTAATCAAGAATATAAATGTAATGTTGAGGTAATAAATGCCAGCAATTGGAGTGAAGATTACTTAAAAGAAAAAATATTTGCTATAACCGACAGCCCTTTTAACTTAGAAAAAGATTCAGTTTTGAGAGTTAATTTATTTACTCGTTCAGCAGAAGAACATATTCTCCTGTTAACAATGCACCACATTGCAGGTGATATGTGGTCTTTTGATTTACTGCTGAGTGAATTTCAAACTTTGTATGCCAAGGAAATTGAGCAAGTTAGTCAAGAGCAGAACCAAACCGCTCCAGATTCTTTGACTGAAAATAAATCTTATCTAGACTTTGTTCGCTGGCAGTCAGAAATGCTATCTGGTTCTAGAGGAGAAAAACTGTGGCAATACTGGCAAGAAAAATTAGCTGGCGAATTGCCAATTTTGAATTTACTCGCAGATAAACCCCGTCCCCCGGTAAAGACTTCTCAAGGCGCAACACATATTTTAAAGCTAGATGAACAGTTAATTCAAAAACTCAACCATCTATCTTTAGTCTCTAGAACAAGCCTTTATCAGATTCTGCTAGCAGCATTTTACGTGCAACTTTACCGCTACACCAATCAAACAGACATTCTCATAGGAAGCCCGATGAGAGGTAGGTGGGGTAAAGAGTTTAAAGAGATTGTCGGCTACTTCGTTAACCTGAACGTTTTACGAGTTTCTGTTCAGGAAAATGCCACGTTCAAAGAATTTCTTGCTCAAGTCAGCAAGACAGTTAGAGAAGCCCAAAAGCATCAAGATTACCCTTTTTCTTTGTTAGCAGAACAACTCCAACCACAACGAGATCCCAGTCGTTCTCCTTTATGTCAGGTTAGTTTTACTTGGCAAGCACACCGTTGGTGTGAATCAACAGGAAATTATTTGCACAGTGGAGAACAACTGCTTGAGATAAAACCATACTTGCTGGGACATCAACGCGGTGCAGACTTCGATCTGAATTTAATGGTGATGGAAGCTCAGGGAGTATTGCAACTCTGCTGGCAATACAATACTGACTTGTTTGAGGCTAGTACAATCACGCGTATTGCAGGGCATTTTGTTACCTTGCTTGAAGGAATTGTAGCTAATCCTCAAGAGCAGATTTGGCAATTACCTCTGCTGACAGAAATTGAACAACAGCAGTTATTAGTTGAGTGGAATGATACAGGTGTAGATTATCTCCAAGATAAATGTATCCATCAGTTATTTGAGGAGCAAGTAGATAGCACACCCGATGCTATAGCAGTTGTGTTTGAAAATCAACAACTGACTTACCAGCAGTTGAATTGTCGCGCTAACCAATTAGCCCATTACTTGCAATCTCTGGGTGTGGGTGAAAATGTGCTGGTGGGTTTGTGTGTAGAACGTTCCTTAGAGATGGTGGTGGGATTATTGGGGATTCTCAAGGCGGGTGGGGCTTATGTGCCACTTGACCCTGAGTATCCTGCTGAACGCTTAAGCTTCATGCTCACAGACACTCAAGTAAAAGTGCTGTTGACTCAAGAGAAATTAGTAGAATCTTTTCCTCAACATCAAGCCCGTGTCGTTTGCTTAGATACCGACTGGCACACCATTAGCCAAGCGAATCAGGATAATCTCAACAGCACAGTCAGTGCAGAAAACCTCTCTTATGTGATTTACACATCCGGTTCTACAGGCACACCCAAGGGAGTCGCCGTTACTCATCAGGCTGTCAATCGACTGGTGTTAAACACCAACTATATACAGTTAACAGCTGATGAATGCGTTGCTCAAGCGGCAAATATTGCTTTTGATGCAGCCACCTTTGAGATTTGGGGAGCATTGCTGCACGGAGCCAAGCTAGTCATTATCACTAAATCTGTATTGCTGATCCCGGAAGAATTTGCTGTCCATATCCGCGAACATCAAATCAGTGTTTTATTTTTAACCACAGCTTTATTTAATCAGTTAGCCAGTGTTGTCCCGCAAGCATTTGGTTCTCTACGATATCTATTATTTGGTGGTGAAGCGGTTGATCCCAAATGGGTGCTTGAAGTACTAGATAAAGGCGCTCCCCAGCATTTGCTCCATGTCTATGGGCCAACAGAAAATACCACATTTTCTTCTTGGTATTTGGTAGAAGACTTAGCAGCGACAGCCACAACTATTCCCATTGGTCGGGCGATCGCTAATACGCAAATCTACATCCTTGACCAAAACTTACAGCCTGTACCAGTAAGTGTACCAGGAGAACTGTACCTTGGTGGAGCAGGATTAGCACAGGGCTACTTCAACCGCCCTGAATTGACAAAAGAGAAATTCATCCCCAATCCGTTTGATAATTCCAAATTATATAAAACAGGGGATTTGGCACGCTATTTAGCAGATGGCAACATAGAATACTTAGGGCGCATTGACAATCAAGTAAAAATACGTGGTTTCCGCATCGAGTTGAGCGAAATCGAAGTAGTCCTGAGCCAACATGGTGATGTGCAAGTATCTTGTGTCATTGTCCGGGAAGATACCCCTGGTGATAAACGTTTAGTCGCCTACGTGTTAGCACATCAGGACTGTAAACCCACAATCAGCGAACTGCGGCAATTCCTCAAAGCAAGACTCCCAGATTACATGGTGCCAAATATAGTTATTTTGGAGTCACTGCCGCTTACTCCCAACGGCAAAGTAGACCGCCGTGCCTTACCCATACCGGATTTACATAGTGAACAACAAGATAAATTTGTTGCACCTCGTAATCCAATGGAAGAAATGCTGGCACTCCTTTGGACACAAGTGCTGAGAGTAGAGCTTTTAGGCATTCATGACAACTTCTTTGAACTTGGTGGACACTCGCTACTCGCAACACAATTAGTTTCACGCATCCGCAACGTTTTTAAAGTGGAACTACCATTGCGTGAGTTATTTGCAAGAGCGACAGTAGCGGAATTAGCACAATCAATTAGGCAGTTGCAGCAACAAGACTTAGAACTATCTGAACGACCTATCTTACCAAAGGTGAGGGATGCAGAATTACCACTGTCTTATGCTCAACAGCGTCTGTGGTTTTTAGATCAGTTAGAGCCGAACAGCGCCTTTTACAACATTCCTATGGCTTTGCGTCTAGTGGGAAATTTGAATCAACCAGCTCTAGAACAAAGCTTACAAGAGATTATTCATCGCCACGAAGCCTTACGCACCAACTTTATTACAGTTGATGGAAAACCTTCTCAAATTATTCAAACACAAGAGAATTGGACAGTTTCAGTTGTTGACTTAAAGTATTTATCTACAACCGAGCAAGAAATTACTAGCCAAGAATTAGCACGACAACAAGCTATTGAGCCTTTTGACCTGGCAAACGGAGCATTAATCAGGACGACATTACTAGTGCTGTCGGAGACAGAACACATATTGCTGGTGTGTATGCATCATGTTGTCAGTGATGGCTGGTCAATGGGTGTATTTGTCCAAGAACTAGCAGCGCTGTACGATGCTTATTCTCAAGGTCAGCCGTCACCTTTAGCACCGCTGCCGATTCAGTATATAGATTTTGCTATCTGGCAAAGAGAGTGGTTGCAAGGAAATGTACTGCAAAACCAACTAACTTACTGGCAACAACAACTGGCAAACGCACCAGCCCTATTGTCGCTGCCCACAGACCGACCCAGACCTGCTGTGCAGACTTTTGCTGGTGCATATCAAAAGTTTGCCCTCTCTGCTGAACTCACTGGTAGGTTGATACAACTGAGTCAGCAACAAGGGGTGACTTTGTTCATGACACTGTTAGCAGCGTTTGATACCCTGCTTTACCGCTACACAGGTACAGAAGACATTTTGGTGGGATCTCCCATTGCTAATCGCGATCGCAGTGAGATAGAAGGGTTAATTGGCTTTTTTGTCAATACTTTAGTCATGCGTACTGACTTATCAGGCAACCCCAGTTTTAGCCAATTACTAACTCGTGTCCGCGAAATAGCAATGGAGGCATACTCGCATCAGCATTTGCCTTTTGAAATGCTAGTGGAAGCATTGCAGCCAGAACGGGATCTTAGCCATACACCGCTATTCCAAGTGATGTTTACACTTCAGAATGCGCCCGTATCAACCGTGGAGTTAAATCAGTTAAGTGTCAGTTCAACGTTGATAGAAGGTACAACTGCCAAGTTTGATCTTACCTTGTCAATGGAAAATACTGCTACTGGAGTAGTGGGTGTGTGGGAATATAGCACTGACTTGTTTGATGCCAGCACAATTGAGCGAATGACGGGTCATTTTGTGACATTGCTTGAAAGTATTATTGCTAACCCACAACAGTCCATTTCTCAATTGCCCCTGTTGACAGAAATTGAGCAACAACAGTTATTGGTTGAGTGGAACAATACTCAGGTGGATTATCCTCAAGATAAATTTATCCATCAGTTATTTGAGGAGCAAGTAGCGCGTACACCCGATGCTGTAGCGGTGGTGTTTGTAGACGAGCGCAGCGAGGCTTCTCGAAGAGTAAACCAACAACTGACTTACCAGCAGTTGAATAGTCGCGCAAATGAGTTAGCACATTACTTGCAGTCTTTGGGAGTGGGAGCAGATGTGCTGGTGGGTATTTGTCTGGAGCGATCGCTCTTGATGGTAGTAGGACTGCTAGGGATTCTTAAGGCAGGTGGAGCTTATGTACCACTTGACCCAGACTATCCCCAAGAGCGCCTGAGCTTTATGCTAGAAGATGCTCAAGTGAGAGTGCTGCTGACACAACAGCAACTCAAGGAAAAGTTACCTCAGCATCAAGGAAAAGTTGTATGTTTAGATGCTGACTGGCAATTTATTTCTCAGTCCAGTCAGGAAAATCCAATTACTACCATACAAGATAGTAACTTGGCTTATGTGATTTACACTTCTGGTTCCACTGGCAAGCCCAAAGGAGCAATGAACACTCACTTAGGAATTTGCAATCGCCTGCTATGGATGCAACAAGCTTATCAATTAACAGCACTAGATTGCATTTTACAGAAAACTCCTTTTAGCTTCGACGTTTCAGTTTGGGAGTTCTTCTGGCCATTAATCACTGGAGCGCGTTTAGTTGTGGCTAAACCAGGAGGACATAAAGATAGTGCTTACTTGGTCAACCTAATTTTAGAGCAGCAGGTTACTTATGTGCATTTTGTTCCTTCTATGCTCCAGGTTTTCTTAGAAGAACCAAGTCTCGAAAATTGCCGTAGCTTGAAACGAGTGATCTGTAGTGGTGAAGCTTTACCTGTAGAACTTCAGGAACGCTTTTTTGCTCGGTTGGAGTGTGAATTGCACAATCTTTATGGCCCAACAGAAGCGGCAATAGATGTCACCTACTGGCAATGCTTTCCAAATGGCAATCTTAGGACAGTACCGATTGGTCGTGCGATCGCCAACACACAAATTTACATTTTAGACGAGCATCTGCAACCAGTTCCCGTAGGTGTGGCCGGAGAATTGCATATTGCTGGTTTAGGGTTGGCACGAGGCTACTTGAACCGAAAAGAATTGACAACAGAAAAATTCATTTCCAACCCCTTTGACAATTCAAAATTATATAAAACTGGAGATTTAGCGCGTTATTTACCAGAAGGCACAATTGAATACATCGGAAGAATTGATAACCAAGTAAAAATACGTGGTTTTCGCATCGAATTGGGAGAAATTGAGGTATTACTGAATCAATATGAGGAGGTGCAGGCATCTTGTGTTATTGCCCGCGAAGATACGACGGGGGATAAACGCTTAGTCGCCTATATAGTGCCGCATCAGCACTCTAAACCCACAACCAATGAACTGCGGCAATTCCTGAAAGCAAAGCTACCAGACTACATGGTTCCAAGTGCTTTTGTAATATTGGAATCAATGCCACTCACTTCTAACGGCAAAGTAGACCGTCGCGCTTTACCCGCACCGGATTTATCCAGCGAAATCAAAGATAAATATGTAGCCCCACGTACTCCAATTGAAGAAATACTGGCGCAAACTTGGTCACAAGTACTGCAACTGCCACAGGTAGGCATACATGATAACTTCTTTGAACTTGGGGGACACTCACTATTAGCAACGCAATTAGTTTCACGCATCCGCAACATTTTCAAAGTGGAACTACCATTACGAGAGTTGTTTGCCGCCGCCACACTAGCCGAATTAGCACGAGAAATTGAACAATTACAGCAACAAGACTTACAACTGTCTGCACCACCTATCTTACCAAGGGCGGAGAATGCACAATTAGCACTGTCTTATGCTCAACAGCGTCTGTGGTTTTTAGACCAATTCGAGCCAAACAGTCCCTTCTACAATATGTCCATAGCCTTGCGTTTAGCAGGAACTGTGCAAGTTGCCGTATTAGAACAAAGCTTCCAAGAAATTATTCATCGCCACGAAGCGTTACGTACTAATTTCATTACGGTTGATGGACAGGCAACACAAATCATTCAAACAGAAACGAATTGGACAGTATCAGTTGTTGATTTGAAGCATTTATCTACAACTAAACAAGAAATAGCTTCACAGCAATTAGTGCAACAACAAGCTATTCAACCCTTTGAGTTGGCAACACAAGCATTAGTGAGAGCGACATTAGTAGTGCTATCCGAGACAGAACACATATTATTAATGTGTATACACCACATAGTCTCTGATGGCTGGTCAATCGGTCTATTTGTTCAGGAGTTAGCAGCACTGTACAATGCTTATTCTCAAGGTCAGCCGTCACCATTAGCACCACTGCCGATTCAATATGCGGATTTTGCACTGTGGCAAAGACAGTGGTTGCAAGGAGAAGTACTACAAAGCCAATTGAGTTATTGGCAACAAAAATTGGCTTCGGCTCCAACTTTATTGTCGCTATCCACAGACCGGCCCAGACCGGCTGTGCAAACTTACCAAGGGACACATCAAGAGTTTGCACTTTCTGAAGAACTAACTGGTAAGCTGGCAAAACTCAGCCAAGAGCAAGGGGTGACTCTGTTCATGACGCTGTTGGCAGCGTTTGATACGCTGCTTTACCGCTACACAGGTACAGAAGATATTTTGGTGGGTTCGCCAATTGCTAACCGCGATCGCAGTGAGATAGAAGGGTTAATTGGCTTTTTTGTCAATACTCTAGTCATGCGTACTGATTTATCAGGCAACCCCAGTTTTAGCGAATTACTGGGTCGTGTTCGAGAAATGGCAATGGAGGCGTACTCGCATCAGCATTTGCCTTTTGAAATGCTGGTAGAAGCATTACAGCCAGAACGGGGTCTTAGCCATACACCACTGTTTCAAGTAATGTTTGTCCTCCAGAATGCGCCCACATCTGGATTAGAACTGACTGGGTTAACTGTCAGTTCATTGCCAATAAAAGGTACAACTTCAAGGTTTGATTTAACCTTAATAATGCAAAACTCTCCTACTGGTTTGGTAGGGGTGTGGGAGTACAACACTGATTTGTTTGATGCATCCACCATTGAGCGAATGACTGGTCATTTTGTGACATTGCTTGAAGGTATTATTGCTAACCCAGAGGAGCGAATTTCCCAATTACCACTGCTGACACAACCGGAACAACAAAAGTTACTTGTCGAGTGGAACGATACTCAAGTAGATTATCCACAAGATTTGTGCATCCATCAGTTGTTTGAGGAGCAGGTGGATAGTACACCCGATGCTGTGGCAGTTGTATTTGAAGATCAACAACTGACTTACTATGAATTAAACTACCGCGCTAACCAGTTGGCGCACTACTTGCGGTCTTTGGGTGTAGGATCTGATGCCCTAGTTGGTCTGTGTGTAGAGCGTTCTTTAGAGATGGTCATAGGACTTCTGGGGATTCTCAAAGCGGGTGCTGCTTATGTGCCACTTGACCCAGAATATCCGCCTGAGCGCTTGAGCTTTATTTTAGAAGATGCTCAAGTTTCAGTATTGCTAACCCAGCAGTCACTTCTTGACAGATTGCCCCAGCATCAAGCACAGCTTGTTTGTTTGGATACTGACGCTAAACTGATTTCCCAATCGGGTCAGGACAATCTCATCTCCGACGTACAAGCAACTAACTTAGCTTATATAATTTATACTTCTGGTTCTACAGGTCAACCCAAAGGTATAGCCATGAATCAGCTTGCCCTTAGCAATCTGATCTTGTGGCATCGAGAAAATCTGAAAATTCCTCGTGGAGCAAAAACCCTACAATTTGCTTCGATTAGCTTTGATGTCTCCTTCCAAGAAATATTCACTACCTGGTGTTCTGGAGGCACATTGTTCTTAATTACGGAGGAATTACGCAGAGATACATCAGCTTTGTTAGGTTTTCTCCAACAAAAAGCAATTGAAAGAATGTTTCTCCCCTTTGTTGCCTTACAGCAACTAGCTGAAGTTGCTATTGGTGGTGAATTAGTTAATAGTCATTTGCGGGAAATAATTACTGCTGGGGAACAGTTGCAGATTACTCCCGCTATTTCCCAATGGTTAAGCAAACTAACTGATTGTACATTGCACAATCACTATGGGCCATCAGAGAGCCATTTAGCCACCAGTTTTACTCTGACTAATTCAGTGGAGACTTGGCCGCTACTTCCTCCCGTTGGTCGTCCCATTGCCAACGCGCAAATTTACATCCTGGATCAGTATCTACAGCCTGTACCCGTTGGTGTACCAGGAGAATTGTACATTGCTGGTGTCCTTTTATCGCAAGGCTACTTCAACCGACCAGAGTTAACACTTGAGAAATTCATTCCTAACCCCTTTAAAAGAAGCAGAGGAGCAGCACTTCGGCTACGCTCAGTGACCGATGAGCAGGGGAGCAGAGGGGAAACCTTTAATTCCGATCGCCTTTACAAAACAGGGGACTTAGCACGCTATTTAAGCGATGGCAATATTGAATACCTGGGGCGTATTGACAATCAGGTGAAAATTCGGGGTTTCCGCATCGAGTTGGGAGAAATTGAAGCAGTACTGAGCCAACTTGATGTGCAAGCATCTTGTGCGATCGCCCGCGAAGACATTCCTGGGAACAAACGCCTAGTCGCTTACATTGTGCCTCAAAAAGAGCAGACTTGTACTGAGCGGAGTCGTTGGCGCAGCCTCTCGCAGAGAAGTAAACTCACAGTCAGCTTTGTGCGTAACTTCCTGAAGTTAAAGTTACCAGAATATATGGTGCCAAGTGCGATCGTTATCTTAGAAGCTTTACCGCTTACCCCCAACGGTAAACTAGACCGCCGCGCATTGCCTGCACCTGATTTACATAGCCAATTATTGGACAAATATGTTGCCCCACGTAACCCAATCGAAGAAATTCTGTCGCTAATTTGGGCGCAAGTTCTGAAAGTAGAGCAAGTGGGTATACATGATAACTTTTTTGAACTTGGAGGACACTCATTACTAGCAACGCAACTCATCTCCCGCGTGCGTACTAGCTTGAAAGTAGAACTACCATTGCGTAGCTTATTTGCTGCCCCAACGGTTGCTGAATTGTCCCAAAACATTCAGCGATCGCAGCAACAAGATTTAGAACTAACAGCATCACCCATCGTACCAAGGGCGGAGGATGCAGAATTACCACTGTCTTATGCCCAAACACGGCTATGGTTTTTAGACAAGTTAAACCCAAACAGCGCCTTCTACAACTTCCCCATAGCTTTGCGTCTAGTCGGAACTCTCAATCGAACTGCCTTAGAACAAAGCTTACAAGAAATTGTTCATCGCCACGAAGCGTTACGCACTAACTTTGTCATCGTTGATGGAAAACCTTCTCAAATTATTCAAACACAAATAAATTGCACACTCTCAGTTGTTGACTTAAAACATTTATCTACAACCGAGCAAGAAACAGCTTCACAGCAATTAGCGCAACAACCCTTTGACTTAGCAAATGAAGCATTAGTTAGGGCAACATTAATAGTGCTGTCCCAGACAGAACACGCCTTATTAGTCTGTATGCATCACATAGTTAGCGATGGCTGGTCAATGGGTGTGTTTGTTCAAGAGCTAGCAGCCTTATACAATGCTTATTCTCAAGGTGAGCCGTCACCTTTAACACCACTGCCGATACAGTACGCAGATTTCGCAATTTGGCAGCGAAACTGGTTGCAAGGAGATGTCTTAGAAAGTCAATTGAGTTACTGGCAACAACAACTGGCAAACGCACCAGCTTTGTTGTCACTACCCACTGACCGACCTAGACCATCTATGCAGACTTTCGCAGGAGCATATCAACAGTTTGCGCTCTCACAGCAGCTCACTGACAAACTTACACAACTAAGCCAGCAACAAGGAGTTACCTTGTTTATGACGCTGTTGGCAGCGTTTGATACCTTACTTTACCGCTACACAGGTACAGAAGACATTTTGGTGGGTTCGCCAATTGCTAACCGCGATCGCAGTGAGATAGAAGGGTTAATTGGCTTTTTTCTCAACACTTTAGTCATGCGTACCAATTTGGCAGGCAATCCTAGCTTTAGCGAATTACTAGGTCGTGTTCGTGAAATGGCGATGGATGCATACTCTCATCAGAATTTGCCTTTTGAAATGCTAGTAGAAGCATTGCAGCCAGAACGGGATCTCAGTCACACACCACTGTTTCAGGTGATGTTTGTCCTCCAAAATGCTCCCATATCTCAACAATTGGAGTTGACTGGGTTAACTGTTAGTCCACTGGTGGTAAAAAGTACAACTACCAAGTTTGATCTGACTTTAGGAATGGAGAACACTGCCAATGGACTAGTTGGCGTGTGGGAATACAACACTGATTTATTTGATGCCTCCACCATTGAGCGAATGACGGGTCATTTTGTGACATTGGTGGAAGGTATTATTGCTAACCCAGAGGAACGAATTTCTCAACTGCCACTGCTAACAGAATTTGAGCAACATCAACTTTTAATAGAGTGGAATGATACTCAGGTAGATTATCCACTAGATAAATGTATCTATCAGTTGTTTGAAGAGCAGGTCGGACGTACACCTGATGCTGTGGCAGTTGTGTTTGAAGATCAACAACTGACTTACTACCAGTTGAATATTCGTGCTAACCAGTTGGCGCACTACCTCAAGTCTTTGGGAGTGTCCGCAGATGTGCTAGTAGGCATTTGTGTGGAACGCTCGATAGAAATGGTGGTGGGACTGTTGGGCATTCTTAAGGCGGGTGGGGCTTATGTACCACTTGACCCAAACTATCCTACTGAGCGTTTGCGCTTTATGCTCCAAGATGCTCAAGTTTCAGTATTGCTAACCCAGCAGCGACTCGTTGATAGATTGCCTGAGCATCAAGCAGAGCTTGTTTGTTTGGATACTGACTGGCAGCTTATTTCTCAGTCCATTCAGGATAATCTCATCACTGAGACGCAAGCAACTAATTTGGCTTACGTGATTTATACCTCCGGTTCTACGGGTCAACCCAAGGGAGTGCTGATTGCCCATCAAGGATTGCTAAATTTGGTGTTCTGGCATCAAAACACTTTTAACATCACGACCTTAGATAAAGCTACTCAGCTAGCAGGAACAGCATTTGACGCTGCGGTATGGGAATTATGGCCTTACCTGACCGCAGGAGCAAGTATCTACTTAGTCAAATCTGAGTTCCTTAGCTCGTTAGTGAAGCTACGAAACTGGTTGATTTCAAAGCAGATTACTATCAGTTTTCTGCCAACACCACTGGCACAGGAATTATTGTCTTTGGAATGGCCAACTGAAAGTTTGGCTTTGCGAACCATACTGACTGGAGGAGATAAGCTTCATCAGTATCCATCAGATTTAGTCCCCTTCCAACTAGTGAATAACTATGGCCCAACTGAGAATACTGTTGTTACAACTTCTGGACTGGTAGTTGCCAAGGAGCAAGATCAGATATCACCGAGTATTGGGCGAGCGATCGCTAACACTCAAATCTATATTCTAGATAGTAATCTGCAACCAGTTCCCATTGGTATCCCAGGAGAGTTACATATTGCTGGTGTTGGATTAGCAAAAGGCTACCTCAACCGCCCCGAACTGACAACTGAAAAATTCATCCTCAATCCGTTTAGCACTGAGCTGCATTCGCGCCTATACAAAACTGGGGATTTAGCACGTTATCTACCAGATGGCAACATTGAATACCTGGGACGCATTGACAATCAAGTAAAAATTCGGGGCTTCCGCATCGAGTTGGCAGAAATCGAAGCATTACTGGGACAACATGATGATGTGCAGATATGTTGTGTCATTGCTCGTGAAGAAACTTCAGGTAATACTTGTACTGAGCGGCTTGCCTTGAGCGAAGTCGAAAGGAGTCGAAGTAAGCGCTTAGTCGCCTACGTAGTGCCGCATTTACAGATGACACCCACAACGGACGAACTGCGTCGGTTTCTTGACGATAAACTGCCTGGGTATATGGTGCCAAGTGTTTTTGTGATGCTGGAGTCCTTACCCCTGACACCCAACGGCAAAGTAGACCGTCGCGCTTTGCCTGCTCCAGATTTACAACAGGAACTATCAAATTATGTAATGCCAAATACTGAAGTAGAAAGAATCATTGCTGGCATTTGGCAAAACACACTGGAAGTAGAAAAAGTGGGAATTTACAATAATTTCTTTGAATTAGGAGGTCATTCGTTACTACTGGTACGAATTAATCAGCAATTGCAAGAAAAATTTGGTTTAGAAGTGTCAATAGTTGATATGTTTAATTACCCAAATATACATAGATTAAGCCAATATGTAAGTACCAAACTTAACAAAGAAGATACATTAAAACAAAATAATTCTCGCCCTCAATCTCCAAGTGAAAGTAAAGCTTTCAGGAACCAACAATTACAGCTTAGACAGCAGTATCTTTCTCAAAGGAAGGGTAAAAAATTATGATAAATTCCGTTAATATTAATGACTTCAATAATTCTGAAATAGCAATAATTTCTCTTGCCGGTAGGTTCCCAGAAGCCAAAGATATTAACTCTTTTTGGCAGAATTTGCGTGATGGCGTAGAATCTATCTCCAGGTTGACGGATGAGGAATTAATAAATTCTGGCGTTTCTCTAGATTTACTGAATAATCCTAATTATGTAAAAGCTAATGCTGTTTTATCAGACATTGAATTGTTTGATGCAAACTTTTTCGCCTATAGCGCGAAAGAAGCTGAGTTAATAGATCCCCAACAACGCTTATTTTTAGAGTTGGCGTGGGAGGCAATAGAAAAGGCTGGTTACGATCCGCATACCTATAATGGGTTAATAGGGGTTTATGCTGGTGTGGGAATGAACAGGTATCTTGTCAACAATCTCTACCCTCATCATCAATTATTAGAGACAGTTGATCCACTGCAATTAATAATCTCCAACGATAAAGATTTCTTGCCAACACGAGTTGCATATAAACTCAACTTGACTGGGACAGCAGTGAATGTACAAACTGCCTGTTCTACTTCTTTGGTTGCTGTTCACTTAGCTTGCCAAAGTCTATTAAATTGTGAATGTGACATGGCTTTAGCTGGGGGAGTTACTCTCAGCATTCCCCAAAAAATAGGTTATTTGCATCAAGAGGGAATGATTCTTTCTCCTGATGGACACTGCCGTGCTTTTGATGCTAAGGCACAAGGAACAATTGCTAGTAGCGGTGCTGGGATTGTGCTATTGAAAAGATTAAAGGATGCGATCGCAGACCGCGACCACATCCATGCAATCATTAAAGGTTCGGCAATTAATAATGATGGTGCAATGAAAGTGGGCTTCACTGCTCCTAGTGTTAGCGGTCAAGCAGCAGTCATTAGCGAAGCTCAAGTTATAGCTGGTGTAGATGCCGAAACAATTTCCTACATCGAAACTCATGGGACAGCTACACCTTTAGGAGATCCCATTGAAATTGCTGCTTTAACTCAAGCTTTTAGTCAAAGTACTGATAAAAAAGGTTTTTGCGCTATTGGTTCGTTAAAAACCAACTTAGGACATTTAGATACAGCAGCAGGTGTCGCAGGTTTGATTAAAACTGTATTAGCACTGCAAAATAAAATGCTGCCTCCTAGTTTGCACTTTGAGACACCTAATCCCAAAATTGACTTTGCCAACAGTCCTTTTTACGTCAATACAACCCTGACTGAATGGAAAACAAATAACACCCCTCGCCGTGCTGGAGTTAGTTCTTTTGGTATCGGGGGTACTAATGCTCATGTAATTTTAGAAGAAGCACCTTTAGAAATTAAAAATTTAAAATTAAAAATTAAAAATTCTAAAGATGCTATTGAACGTCCTTTACACTTGTTGGTACTTTCAGCTAAAACTGCGAGTGCGCTGGAGAAGGCAACAGCTAATTTAATCACACATTTAAAAGAGCATCCAGAACTTAACTTAGGTGATGTAGCTTATACCCTTAATAGTGGTCGGCGGGGTTTTAATTACCGACGGATGTTAATTTGTCAAGACTTAGAAGATGCTGTCAAAACTCTCAGTAATTTAGCACCCCAACAAGTTTCTACCAATTATACAGAGATTACAGAACGGTCTGTTGTCTTTATGTTTCCCGGTCAGGGTTCACAGTACGTCAACATGGCGCGGGAAATTTATGAAGCTGAGACAGTATTTAAAGAACAAGTTGATTATTGCTCAGAAGTTCTTAAACCCTTACTAGGGCTAGATTTACGTCATCTTCTTTACCCCAGTGAAGAAAAGATTGATGAGGCATCAAAGCAACTTCAACAAACAGCGATCGCTCAACCTGCTATTTTTGTAATTGAATACGCCCTAGCTAAATTATGGCAGTCTTATGGAGTGGAACCACAAGCTGCGATCGGTCACAGTATTGGCGAGTATGTAGCAGCAACTCTAGCAGAAGTTTTTTCCCTAGAAGATGCCTTATCTCTGGTAGCAGCACGCGGACAGATGATGCAGCAACTGCCCACTGGAGCAATGCTTTCAATTCCACTACCCGCAGACAAGATAAAATCCCTACTAGGACAAGAACTTTCTGTTGCAGCGATTAATCAACCCTCCCAGTGTGTAGTTTCCGGTTCCACAGCAGCAGTAGATACACTACAAAATCAGCTTGCTGCTCAAGGGATTGAATGTCGCCAACTGCATACTTCCCATGCCTTCCATTCTCAAATGATGGAACCAATCTTAAAGGCATTTGCAGAACGAGTCAAAAAAGTTACTTTAAATCCGCCAAAACTTCCTTATATTTCCAACCTTACTGGTAATTGGATTACAGTTACCCAAGCCACAAATCCCGACTACTACGCTCAACATCTGCGTTCCACTGTGCTGTTTGCCCAAGGTGTCGAGAAATTATTGGCAACACCTGAGCAAGTCTTACTAGAAGTAGGGCCAGGACACACGTTGACTACATTAGTTAAAAGACATCCAGATAAAGCAGCCGCACAAACAGTTTTGACTTCGGTACGCCATCCTCAAGAAAATCAATCGGATAATCATGTTTTATTCACTACATTAGGTCAACTCTGGTTGGCTGGAGTCAAGGTAGATTGGTTTGGATTCTATAGTCACCAAGAGCATTACCGCCTTCCCTTACCGACTTATCCCTTTGAGCGCCAACGTTATTGGATTGACCCCCCACAAAAAGCGGCTTGGGGACAGTTAGAAACCTTACCCACAACATCACAATTATGGACATTACTTACACAAGCAGGGCAAAAACAAGCAAATACTAGAAATGCAGAACTCAACGAGTTAACATATCAGGAAAACATACAGTGTTTGAATCGTTTATGTACAGCCTACATAAACTCTGCATTCAGGCAATTAGGGGCTTTTAGCAATGCCGAAGAAAAGTATTCTTTGGAGAATTTGTTGGCGCAATGCCATATTTCTCCTCGCTATCAGCAATTGTTTTCTAGATGGTTAAAAATATTAGTTGAGCAAGGACAACTACAGGAACAGGAGGGGTTATTTACTGGGTTGCTGCCATGTTCACAAGATTATATTAATGAACATTTAGAAGAAGTTAGAGCGAGGTTTGCTACTTCATCTTTAGTAGATTTAGATTTAGTGCAACGCTGTGGTGAAAATTTAGCTGCTATTGTTGTTGAACAAGAACCCTTAGAGATTTTCAATGAACTGGTTTACCAAAAAGGAAACAACGGTTCACATTCCGAATCTCCCTTAAATACTTACTACAACTCTATTTTGGACTCAAGTTTGGAACAGGTGGTCAAATTATTGCCATTGCCTCAAGCTTCTGCATCAGCTGCATTTAGCATAAAATCTAGGCTAGAACAGAATAACCAGAAATCAGAGATTTCATTACAAAGAAAGCCGGATATTTTTCAGCCAGAAAAATTATCTGCACTCCACTTAAGACCTGATTTGCCTAATTCTTATCTAGCTCCCCGTAATGAGATTGAGCAAAAAATTGCCAATATATGGGAAGAATTATTGGGAATTAAACAGGTGGGAATCCATGACAATTTTTTTAAATTAGGAGGAGATTCTTTAATAGCCGTTCAAGTTTTATCCCGAATACGAAATATTTTTTCTATCCGATTATCTGTAGCAAATTTATTTGAGTCACCCACAATAGCTGAAATAGCACCAAAGCTAGAAAAACAAATAGATCCAGATACAAGCTTTGGCTCAAGTGAGAGAGAAGAAATAACAATTTGAGTAACAAATAATTTTAAATTACGAATTACGAATTACGAATTAGCTGATGTAGAGGTAAGGTTTCTGTGAATATCGAACAATTGGTAGTTGATCTTAGTAAACAGGGTGTAAAGTTGTGGGTTGAAGGTGAGCAGTTACGTGTTAATGCTCCAAAAGGGGTATTGACACTAGAAACTCGTGACTTATTAGCTAAAAATAAAGCAGAACTTATCTTCTTGCTGCACGAGAAAAATGCGGACACCGATACAGATTTCCCCCCGATCAAAGCCGAGCGTCCTCAGAACTTACCTCTGTCTTTTGCCCAAGAACGACTCTGGTTATTAAACCAGTTGGAACCAGATAACTCTTCCTATAACGAACAAGCAGCTCTAAAACTTCACGGTAAATTAAACGCTGTGGCGCTAGAGCAAAGTCTCAACAAAATTATCGATCGCCACGAAGCCTTACGTACTAACTTCAGCACTATCAATGAGCAGCCAGTCCAGGTAATTACTGACAGCTTAAACTTAAATGTGCCGATAGTAGACCTATCAGAATTACCTGAAAGTGAAAGAGAAATCGCTTGCCAACAATTAGCCACAACTGAAGCTAATCAACCCTTTGACCTTGCTAGTTCTCCTTTAATCCGAGCTTCTGTGGTTAAACTCACAGAAGTAGAACACGCTTTGGTACTAACAATACACCACATTGTAGTGGATGGTTGGTCAATAGGCGTATTGATGCGCGAGTTAGCAACCATTTACTCAGCCATCTGCAATAACTTGTCCCTAGAGCTACCTGAGCTACCAATTCAGTATGCCGACTTTGCGATTTGGCAACGGCAATGGTTGCAATCAGAAGTACTCCAAAGGCAGCTTGATTACTGGAAGCAACTACTCAACAACGCTCCTACCTTACTAGAATTACCCACAGACAGACCAAGACCAGCGATTCAAACTTTTCGGGGCGAAATTCAATATGGAGAATTTTCAGTTGAACTGAGTGAAGCGATCGCTAATTTCACTAGGCAAGAGGGAGCCACCCTATTCATGACGCTGTTTGCGGCATTTGTCACCTTGCTTTATCGCTATACAGACTCCGATGACATTGTAGTAGGTACGCCCATTGCTAACCGCGATCGCTTGGAACTTGAAGGGTTAATTGGCTTTTTTGTCAACACTTTAGTATTACGTACCGATTTATCTGGCAACCCCACTTTTCAGCAATTGCTAAGTCGAGTGCGGCAACTGACACTGCAAGCTTACGCTCATCCAGACCTGCCCTTTGAGGAGTTGGTAAAAGCATTACAGCCACAACGCGACCTCAGCCATACGCCACTGTTTCAGGTGATGTTTGTCCTCCAGAATGCGCCCATATCTGAAGTAGAGCTTGCTGGCTTAACTATCAGTTCTTTACCAGCCCAAAGCACAACTGCCAAGTTTGATTTAACTTTATCAATGCAGAACACTGCAACTGGGTTGGTGAGCGTGTGGCAGTACAATGCTGACTTGTTTGATGCCAGCACAATCGAGCGGATGAGGGGGCATTTCCAAACATTGCTCGAAGGAATTGTTGCTAACCCTCAAGAGCAGATTTCACAATTGCCTCTGCTAACAGAAATTGAACAACAGCAGTTATTACTAAAGTGGAATGATACAGGGGTAGATTATCCCCAAGATAAATGTATTCATCAGTTATTTGAGGAGCAGGTTGAACGTACTCCCGATGCTGTAGCAGTGGTGTATGAAAATCAACATCTTACATACCACGAATTAAACTGTTGCGCTAACCAGTTGGCGCACTATCTCAAGTCTTTGGGTGTAAAAGCCGATGTGCTAGTGGGTATTTGTGTAGAGCGTTCCTTAGAAATGGTGGTGGGACTGCTAGGGATTCTGAAGGCGGGTGGCGCTTATTTGCCACTTGCTTCAGACTATCCTACCGAGCGTTTGCGCCTGATGTTAGAAGATGCTCAAGTTTCAATATTGCTGACTCAGCAGAAACTCCTCGACAGATTGCCTGAGCATACTGCACAGCGTGTTTGTTTAGATGCTGACTGGCAGCTTATTTCTGAGTTAAGTCAGGATAATTTAATACCTGAGACACAAGCAGCTAACTTGGCTTATGTGATTTATACCTCCGGTTCTACAGGTCAACCCAAGGGAGTGCTGATTGCCCATCAAGGATTGCTAAATTTGGTGTTCTGGCATCAACGCACTTTTAAAATCACGACCTTAGACAAAGCTACTCAGCTAGCAGGAACAGCATTTGATGCTGCTGTATGGGAGTTTTGGCCTTACCTGACCGCAGGAGCAAGTATATATTTAGTCAAACCTGAAATTCTTCTATCCCCAGTAGATTTGCAAGATTGGTTGGAATCGAAAAAGATCACTATCAGTTTTCTACCAACGCCAATGGCAGAGCAATTATTGTCTCTGGAATGGCCAGAAAGTACAACTTTGCGAACTATGCTAACTGGGGGGGATAAGCTTCATCGATATCCATCAGCTTTACTCCCTTTCCAGGTAGTGAATAATTATGGCCCAACTGAAAATACTGTTGTCACAACTTCAGGACTAGTAGTTTCTAATGGGCAGGATAATAATATTTCACCACCCATCGGTCGCCCTATAGCCAATGTTGAAATCTATATATTGGACTCTTATTTACAGCCAGTACCTGTAGGTGTACCAGGAGAATTGCATATTGGTGGTGCAGGATTAGCAAAAGGCTACCTTAACCGTCCAGAGTTAACACAAGAAAAATTCATCCCCAATCCTTTTAGTGATGAATCACATTCCCGCCTCTACAAAACTGGGGATAAAGCACGCTATTTAAATAATGGCAACATAGAATACATAGAACGTATTGACGACCAAGTAAAAATACGTGGTTTCCGCATTGAGTTGAGCGAAATTGAAGCAGTATTGAGCCAACATAGTGATGTGCAAGTATCTTGTGTCATCGCCCGTGAGGATACCACTGGTGATAAACGTTTAGTCGCTTACTTGGTAGCACATCAGGACTGTAAACCCGCAATCAGCGAACTACGACAATTCCTCAAAACAAAGCTTCCAGAGTACATGGTGCCAAGTGCTTTTGTAATCTTGGAATCCTTACCCGTGACTCCTAACGGCAAAGTTGACCGCCGCGCCTTACCAAAACCAGACTTAGACACCACACTGCTAGAAAAATATGTCGCCCCGCGCACACCCATTGAGGAAATGCTGGCACTCCTTTGGGCACAAGTGCTGAACCTAGAGCTTGTAGGCATATATGATAACTTCTTTGAACTTGGGGGACACTCACTACTAGCAACACAACTGGTTTCACGTATCCGCAACATTTTCAAAGTGGAACTACCATTGCGTGAATTGTTTGCCAGATCAACAGTTGCAGAATTGGCGCAATCGATTGGGCAATTGCAGCAAAAAAATTTAGAACTTTCTACACCATTCATCACACAAAGGGCAGAGAATGCTCAATTACTACTGTCTTATGCTCAACAGCGTCTCTGGTTTTTAGACCAGTTCGAGCCGAACAGTGCCTTATACAACATTCCTATGGCTTTGCGTCTAGTCGGAACTCTGAATCAAGTTGCCCTAGAACAAAGCTTGCATGAAATTATTGCTCGCCACGAAGCATTACGTACCAATTTCGTCACTGTTAATGGACAAGCAACTCAAATTATTCAAAAACAAGCGAATTGGACATTTTCAGTTGTTAGCTTGAAGCATTTATCAACAACCGAACAAGAAATTACTACACAGCAATTAGCGCAACAACAAGCTATTGAGCCTTTTGACCTGGCAAATCAAGCATTAGTTAGGGCGACATTACTAGTGCTGTCCGAGACAGAACACATTTTATTAGTGTGTATGCACCATATTGTCTCTGATGGCTGGTCAATGGGTGTGTTTCTTCAAGAACTAGCAGCACTGTACAACGCTTATTCTCAAGCTCAACCGTCGCCTTTAGCACCACTGCCGATTCAGTATGCAGATTTTGCACTGTGGCAAAGACAATGGTTGCAAGGAGGCGTACTGCAAAGCCAACTGAGTTACTGGCAACAGCAACTCAAAGATGCACCAGCCTTGTTGTCCCTACCCACAGACCGACCAAGACCTGCTGTGCAGACTTTCGCTGGCGCACATCAAGAGTTTGCACTCTCACAAAAGCTTACTCAAGGATTGATCCAACTAAGTCAAAAGCAAGGAGTAACCTTGTTTATGACGCTGTTGGCAGCTTATGATACCCTGCTTTACCGCTACACAGGTACAGAAGACATTTTGGTGGGATCTCCCATTGCTAACCGCGATCGCAGTGAGATAGAAGGGTTAATTGGCTTTTTTGTCAACACCTTAGTGATGCGTACCAATTTAGCAGGTAATCCGAGCTTTAGTGAATTACTGGGTCGTGTTCGAGAAATGGCAATGTCGGCATACACTTATCAGAATTTGCCTTTTGAAATGCTGGTGGAAGCATTGCAACCACAAAGAGACCTCAGTCATACACCATTGTTCCAGGTGATGTTTGCACTTCAGAATATGCCTTTGTCTGGAGTAGAGTTGGCTGGGTTAAGTATCACTCCATTGATGCCAGAAAGCACAACTGCCAAGTTTGATATTACCTTACTAATGCAGAACACTGCTGATGGACTAGTGGGTGTATGGGAATATAACACTGACTTATTTGATGCGGGCACAATTGAGCGGATGACTGGTCATTTTGTGACATTGCTTGAAGGTATTATTGCTAACCCAGAACAGCAAATCTCACAATTGCCCCTACTGACAGAAGTCGAACAGCATCAGTTATTAGTGGAGTGGAATGATACTCAGGTAGATTATCCACAAGATTTGTGCATCTATCAGTTGTTTGAGGAGCAAGTAGCGCGTACACCCGATGCTGTAGCGGTGGTGTTTGAAAACCAACAACTGACTTACCAGCAGTTGAATTGTCGCGCAAATGAGTTGGCACATTACTTGCAGTCTTTTGGAGTGGAAGCAGATGTCCTGGTCGGCATTTGTGTAGAGCGCTCCGTAGAAATGGTTGTAGGGTTACTGGGCATCCTCAAGGCAGGTGGAGCTTATGTACCACTTGACCCAGACTATCCACAAGATCGCTTGAGCTTCATGGTAGAAGATGCTCAAGTGAGAGTGCTGCTGACACAACAGCAACTCAAGGAAAAGTTACCTCAGCATCAAGGGCAGGTTGTATGTTTAGATACTGATGCTGGTTTGATATCTCTGTCCAGTCAGGATAATCCAATTACTACAGTGCAAACTAGTAACTTGGCTTATGTAATTTACACATCCGGTTCCACTGGCAAGCCCAAAGGAGCAATGAACACCCACTTGGGGATTTGCAATCGCCTACTGTGGATGCAACAAGCTTATCAATTAACAGCACTAGATTGCATTTTACAGAAAACTCCTTTTAGCTTCGACGTTTCAGTTTGGGAGTTCTTCTGGCCATTAATCACTGGAGCGCGTTTAGTTGTAGCTAAACCAGGTGGACATAAAGATAGTGCTTACTTGGTCAACCTAATTTTAGAGCAGCAGGTTACAACACTGCATTTTGTTCCTTCTATGCTCCAGGTTTTCTTAGAAGAACCAAGTCTCGAAAACTGCCGTAGCTTGAAACGAGTTATATGTAGTGGTGAAGCTTTACCTGTAGAACTTCAGGAACGCTTTTTTGCTCGGTTAGAGTGTGAATTGCACAATCTTTATGGGCCAACAGAAGCGGCAATAGATGTCACCTACTGGCAATGCTTTCCAGATACCAATCTTAGGACAGTACCGATTGGTCGTGCGATCGCCAACACGCAAATCTATATTTTAGACGAGCATCTGCAACCTGTTCCTGTAGGTGTAGCCGGAGAATTGCATATTGGTGGTGCAGGATTGGCAAGAGGCTATCTCAACCGTCCAGAGTTGACAAAAGAAAAATTTATTTCCAACCCCTTTGACAATTCAAAATTATATAAAACTGGAGATTTAGCGCGTTATTTACCGGATGGCACAATTGAATACATCGGACGAATTGATAACCAAGTAAAAATACGTGGTTTCCGCATCGAATTGGGAGAAATTGAGGCATTACTGAACCAACATGACGATGTGCAGGCATCTGTAGTCACCGTCCGCGAAGGCAATCCAGGTGATAAACGCTTAGTCGCCTACATAGTAGGACATCAAAAGCATCCACCTACAATCAGCCAGTTGCGTCAATTCTTCTCTAGTCAACTGCCACAGTACATGATACCTCATGCTTTTGTGATGCTAGAGTCCCTGCCTCTTACTCCCAACGGCAAGGTAGACCGCCGCGCATTAAAAGTACCAGACTCTCGTGGAGAACTGGAAGTCAGTTTTGTAGCCCCACGCAATCAAATCGAAGAAATATTAGCGCAGATTTGGGCAGAAGTTCTGAGAGTTGAGCAAGTAGGCATACATGATAACTTCTTTGAACTTGGCGGAGATTCTATTCTCAGTATTCAAATCATCAGCAGAGCAAAGCTTGCAGAATTGCAACTGACTCTCAAGCAATTATTTGCACATCAAACAATTGCAGAATTGGCCATAGTGGCAAATGTAGCGAGTGTTATCCAAATAGAACAAGGTTTGGTGACAGGGACATTACCTCTAACGCCAATTCAACTCTGGTTTTTTGAGCAAAATTTACAACAGCCGTATCACTTTAATCAATCATTCCTGCTTTCAGTACCATCTGACCTCAAACCAAAGCTATTAAAGCAAGTATTGCAGCAATTGCTAGTACATCATGATGCTCTGCGCCTACGTTTTACACAATCTGACTCTACTTGGCAGCAAATTCACTCTGCTGTGACTGATAGCGTTGCTTTCTCTGACGTAGACTTATCGGCACTTCCACAGAATGAGCAAAAAACTGCCATTGAAGCTAGTGCAACTTGCTTACAGGCGAGTTTGAATCTGTCAGAAAATCTAGTGCAAGTTGCCTTTTTCCATCTGGGTATTGACAAAAGGGCACGATTACTAATCGTTATCCACCACTTGGTAGTTGACGGCGTTTCTTGGCGACTTTTGTTAGAGGATTTGCAAACAGCTTACCAGCAACTTGCTCAAGGTAAAGTAATTGCACTGCCTGCTAAAACAACTTCTTTCAAAGATTGGTCTAACAAACTAACCAAATATGCACAGTCAGAAACTCTCAAATCCGAGGTGGCTTATTGGTTGAATGAATCTCGCGCCGCAGTTCCTTCTATCCCAGTGGACTATAAAGGGGCAAACACTGTTGAAGTAGCTAGTACAGTAACAGTGTCGTTAAATGAGACACAAACTCGTGCCTTACTGCAAGATGTGCCAAAAGCTTACAACACTCAGATTAACGATGTGCTACTAACTGCTTTGGCGCTGGTTTTGAGCAGATGGACTAACTCTAAGAGTGTGCTGTTCAGCTTAGAAGGTCATGGGCGGGAAGATATTATTGATGATGTAGATTTGTCACGCACTATCGGTTGGTTTACAACCATTTTCTCTGTACTTTTGGAACTGGGAGCAACAGAAAATCCAGCCGATGCCTTAAAATCTGTCAAAGAACAACTGCGGGCTATTCCTAATAAAGGAATTGGCTATGGCTTATTGCGTTATCTGAGTCAGGATGCAGAAATTGCTGCTCAACTACAGGCATTACCGCAAGCAGAAATCAGTTTTAATTATTTGGGTCAATTTGACCAACTGCTCAATACATCTTCTTGGATGCAGCTAGCTAGTGAGTCTACGGGACACAGCCACGGTTTGCAGAACAACCGCGCTCATCTACTAGATATTAATAGCGTTATTGCTGGAGAACGGTTACAAATAGATTGGACTTACAGCCCAAATATCCACCAGCACGCCACAATCGAAAGTCTGGCACAAGAATTTGTCAAGACATTGCTTGGACTAATTGCTCATTGTTCATCACCAGAGAGTGGAGGTTATACACCTTCAGATTTCTCGTTAGTCAAGCTCAATCAGCCAGAAATAGACCAACTGTTGGCAAGTTTAGTATTCAAAAATCAATCAGGCAAAACTAACTCCAGAAATATTGAAGATATTTACCCGCTCTCGCCAACCCAACAGGGTATGCTGTTTGAGAGTTTGTACGCTCCAGACTCAGGAGTATATTTTCAGCAGTTAAGTTTAACTTTGAGTGGAAAGTTGAATGTGAAAGCATTTGAGCAAGCTTGGCAGCAAGTTATAGCACAGCATTCAATCTTGCGGACTGCTTTTGTTTGGGAGCAATTAGCACAGCCACTTCAAGTAGTGTATCGGCAGGTGGATGTTAACCTCAACAGCCATGATTGGCAACAGCTATCTGCACAAGATCAACAACAGCAATTAGAGCTTTTGTTGCACTCACAGCGAAAACAAGGTTTCCAACTGTCTCAACCACCACTGATACACCTGAGCCTCATCCAATTGAGTGCAGATACTTATCAATTTATTTGGAGTTCTCATCACTTATTGCTTGATGGCTGGTCGATGCCTTTGGTTCTCAAAGACTTATTGTACTTTTATCAAGCGATTTCTCAGGGTGAAAATTTAGTTGTTCAACCAACTCAAAGCTACCGCAACTATATTGCTTGGCTACAGAAACAAGACTTAGCGCAAGCTGAACAATTTTGGAAAGAAAAACTCCAAGGTTTTACCGCACCCACTCCTTTGAGTGTTGATAAAAAACAATCATCAAACCGCAAAAAGTTAGATTCTAGCTACAGCGAACAACAAATCCAACTGACAGTGCAAGCGACAGCCATAATCCAAAGTTTTGCACGGAAGCATCAACTGACGATAAATAATTTGGTGCAAGCAACTTGGGCATTACTGCTGTGTCGCTACAGCCAAGAAACCGATGTAGTTTTTGGTGCAACTGTATCTGGTCGTCCGCCATCTCTTGTTGGTATCGAGTCGATGGTGGGACTATTTATCAACACCTTGCCAGTGCGAGTTCAAGTTTCAGATGATACCCAAGTGTTGGCTTTGTTGAAGGATTTACAGGCGCAACAAGTTGAATCTGAGCAATATTCATATAGCTCATTGGTGGAGATTCAAGGTAAGAGTGAAATCAACAGAGGAACGCCTTTGTTTGAGAGCATTGTTGTCTTTGAGAATTATCCAGTTGATGAGGCAGTGCATAGCCAGCCGCCGAAGGCATCGCACAATTACAGTTTCTCTATAGACAAGATTCACGCTATTGAACAAACTAATTATCCTCTGACTTTAGTTGCTGCTGTTGGTAAGCAATTGTTGGTGAAGATTAGCTATGATATTAGCCGCTTTGATGATGCAACAATTACTCGCTTGTTAGGACATTTCCAAATATTGCTTGAGGGAATTGTTGCTAACCCAGAACAGCAAATCTCACAATTGCCCCTGCTGACAGAAGCCGAACAGCATCAATTATTAGTGGAATGGAACGATACTCAGGCAGATTATCCCCTTGATAAGTGCATCCATCAGTTGTTTGAGGAGCAGGTTGATAGCACGCCCGATGCAGTAGCAGTTGTGTTTGAAAATCAACAACTCACTTACCAGCAGTTGAATAGTCGCGCTAACCAGTTGGCGCACTACCTGAAGTCTTTGGGAGTGTCCGCAGATGTGCTGGTGGGTATCTGTGTGGAACGCTCAATAGAAATGGTGGTGGGATTGTTGGGTATTCTCAAGGCGGGTGGGGCTTATGTGCCAATTGACCCGAACTACCCACAAGAGCGGATTCGTTTCATGCTCGAAGACTGTGGGGCAAAGGTTTTGCTCACCCATAGTCAACTCAAATTGGGGGCTGGGGATTGGGGATTAGGGACTGGGAATAAAGAAACTTTTCCGCAATCCCGCTCGATACTGTGTTTAGATTGCAATAACTTTGCCAACCAACCTACAGAAAACCCCAGTCGGCAAAGTCAACCCGATGATTTAGCTTATGTAATTTACACATCAGGCTCTACAGGACAACCCAAAGGGGTACAACTACTGCATCGAGGTTTAAGTAATTATTTACATTGGGCTAAAGACTACTATGCAGTAGCACAAGGACGAGGTACACCTGTGCAGTCTTCTCTTAGCTTTGATGCAACCATTACATCACTGTACCTGCCGCTAATTTGTGGGCGTACCACCATCTTGGTAAGAGAAAAACAAGAGTTGGAGCTTCTAGCAAACATTGTTAAACAAAACAATCATCTATCCCTGGTCAAAATCACACCTTCGCATCTAGAAATACTCAATCAGCAAATTGAGCCTGATACAATGCCGAATCGGGTCAATGCCTTTGTTTTAGGCGGTGAGGCATTACACGCTAACCAAATAATCCCGTGGCTGACTCATGCCCCCAATACCCGCCTGATTAACGAATATGGGCCGACAGAAGCGGTTGTCGGGTGTTGTGTCTACGAAGCAACTAGAAAAAGGGATCTGGCAGGTGATTTATTAATCGGACAGCCAATTGCCAATGTACGTATTTACATTTTAGACAACCAAAACAAACTCCTGCCTGTCGGCATTCCTGGGGAACTTTGTATTGCCGGGGTTGGTTTAGCCCGTGGCTATCTCAACCGTCCCGAACTCACATCTGAAAAATTCATCGAACTCGACTTATTTGGTAAAAAAGAACGAATATACAAAACTGGCGATTTAGCCAGATGGTTGCCTGATGGTAATCTTGAATACCTGGGACGTATTGATAATCAAATAAAAATTCGCGGTTTCCGCATCGAGTTGGGAGAAATTGAGGCATTACTGAACCAACATGACGATGTGCAGGCATCTGTAGTCACTGCCCATGAAGATACCCCAGGTGATACTTGTACTGAGCGAAGTCGAAGTAAACGCTTAGTTGCCTACGTCGTGCCGCATCAGCATACACCCACAATCAATGAACTGCGGCAATTCCTGAAAGCAAAGCTACCAGACTACATGGTGCCAAACGCTTTTGTGATGTTGGAATCAATGCCACTCACTCCCAACGGCAAAGTAGACCGTCGCGCCCTACCTGCACCAGATTTACACAGTGAACGCACAGAAAAATATGTAGCCCCACGCACCCCTATAGAAGAGACGCTGGCACAAATTTGGTCACAAGTGCTGAAAGTAGAGCAAGTAGGCATACACGATAACTTCTTTGAACTTGGGGGACACTCGCTACTAGCAACACAAGTACTTTCACGCATCCGCGATCGCTTTAAAGTCAAACTCCCTTTACACGAATTGTTCAATACCTCGACCATAGCTGAATTAGCACCATCAATCGAGAAGTTACAACAACAAAACTCAGACCTAACTGTTCCACGCATTCTACCAAGGAGCAAGAGATGATGACTGAAGAATTACCCCTATCTTATGCTCAACAGCGTTTGTGGTTTTTAGACCAGTTAGAGCCGAACGGTGCTATATACAACATCCCTTTAGCTTTGCGTCTAGTGGGAAATCTCAATCGGGCTGCCTTAGAACAAAGCTTTCAAGAAATTATCGATCGCCATGAAGCGTTACGCACTAATTTCATTACGGTTGATGGAAAACCTTCTCAAATTATTCAAACACAAATTAATTGGACAGTTTCAGTTGTTGAGTGCGAACATCTGCCACCAAGCCAACAAGAAATCGCTACACAGCAATTGGCGCAACAACAAGAGATTCAGCCTTTTGACTTGGCAGAGGGAGCATTAGTCAGAGCGACATTAATTGTGCTGTCTAAGACAGAACACATATTGTTACTGTGTATGCACCATATTGTCTCTGATGCCTGGTCATTGGGTGTGTTTATCCAAGAGCTAGCAGCACTGTACAATGCTTATTCCCAAGGTGAGCCGTCACCTTTAACACCACTGGCAATTCAGTACGCAGATTTTGGCATTTGGCAAAGAGAGTGGTTACAAGGGGAGGTACTGCAAAATCAAATCTCGTACTGGCAACAACAACTAAAAGATGCACCAGCCTTGTTGTCACTACCCACAGACCGACCAAGACCTGCTGTGCAGACTTTCGCTGGCGCAATTCAAGAGTTTGCCCTCTCAGTTGAGTTAACTAATCAGCTGACACAACTGAGCCAGAAACAAGGGGTGACTTTGTTCATGACACTTTTGGCAGCCTTTGATACCCTACTTTACCGCTATACAGGACAGTTAGACATTTTAGTAGGGTCTGCGATCGCAAACCGCGAACACAGTGAAATTGAAGGGTTAATTGGCTTTTTTGTCAATACTTTAGTCTTGCGTACTGATTTATCAGGCAACCCCAGTTTTAGCGAATTACTTTCTCGCGTTCGGCAAATAGCTCTAGGAGCATACTCTCATCAAGAGTTGCCATTTGAAATGCTAGTTGAGGCATTACAACCAGAACGGGATCTCAGCCATCCACCACTATTCCAGGTGATGTTTGTCCTCCAGAATACGCCCATGTCTGGAGTAGAACTTGCTGGCTTAACTATCAGTTCTTTGCCACCCCAAAGCACAATTGCTAAGTTTGATTTAACTTTATCAATGCACAACTCAAGTGCTGGACTAGTGGGGATATGGGAATATAACACTGACTTATTTGATGCCAGCACAATTGAGCGGATGGCAGGGCATTTTGTGACATTGCTCTCTGGAATTGTTGCTAATCCAGAGGAGCGGATTTCGCAATTGCCTTTGCTGTCACAGACAGAGCAACAGCAGTTATTAGTTGAATGGAACAATACTCAAGCAGATTATCCTGTTGATAAGTGTATTCATCAGTTGTTTGAGGAGCAATCTTTGAGTACCCCGGATGCTATAGCTGTAGTATTTGTAGACGAGCGCAGCGAGGCTTCTCGAAGAGTAAATCAACAACTGACTTACCAGCAATTGAATTGTTGCGCTAATCATTTAGCTCATTACTTACAGTCTTTGGGTATAAAACCAGATACGCTGGTGGGTATTTGTGTGGAACGCTCAATAGAAATGGTGGTGGGACTGTTGGGGATTCTCAAGGCAGGTGGAGCATACCTACCACTTGACCCAGAGTATCCTACTGAGCGTTTGGCTTTCATGTTAGAAGATGCTCAAGTTTCCATACTGTTGACTCAACAGCGACTTATTGACAGACTTCCTGAGCATCAAGCAAAACTTATCTGTTTAGATGAAGCTTGGGAACAAATTGCCCAACATAATCAAGATAACCCAACCAGTGAAGTCAAAGCTTTTCATCTAGCCAATCTGATTTACACTTCTGGTTCAACAGGTAAACCTAAAGGTGTGATGGTTGAGCATAAGGGATTATGCAACTTAGCTCAAGCTCAGATTCAAACTTTTGGCTTGACTTCGGATAGCCGCGTTCTTCAGTTTGCCTCTTTCAGTTTTGATGCTTCCATCTCAGAAATTTTGATGGCTCTGGGGTCAGGTGCAACGCTGTATCTGGGAACAAAAGACTCTCTACTGCCTGGGAAGCCATTAATTGAGCAATTAAGCGATCGCAGCATTACCCATATCACCCTACCACCATCGGCGTTAGCAGTTATGCCTGGGTCGGAACTTCCGGCACTGCAAACAATAATTGTAGCGGGAGAAGCAAGTTCATCTGAATTAATCAGACAATGGTCTACTGGCAGAAACTTCTTCAATGCCTACGGGCCAACAGAAGCTAGTGTCTGTGCTGCGATCGCAAAATGCACTGAAGATGATAATAAAATATCTATTGGTAAGGCGATCGCTAACGTCCAGATTTATATTTTAGATGAATATCTGCAACCAGTACCGATTGGTGTACCAGGTGAATTGCATATTGGTGGTTTGGGGTTGGCACGAGGCTACCTTAATCGTCCAGAGTTGACAAAAGAAAAATTTATTCCCAACCCGTTTAAGGGAGCAGGAGAGAGTAAATTATATAAAACCGGAGACCTAGCACGCTATTTACCCGATGGCAATATTGAATACCTGGGACGCATCGACAATCAGGTAAAAATTCGGGGCTTCCGTATCGAGTTGGGAGAAATTGAAGAATTACTGAACCAACATAGCGATGTGCAGACAGCTTGTGTTATTGCCCGTGAAGATCATCCAGGTGATACTTGTACTGAGCGAAGTCGAAGTAAACGCTTAGTTGCCTACGTGGTAGGACATAAACAGCATCCACCTACAATCAGCCAGTTAAGATCCTTCCTCTCTAGCCAACTGCCACAATACATGATACCTAATGCTTTTGTGATACTAGAGTCTTTACCTCTGACTCCCAACGGCAAGGTAGACCGTCGCGCATTGAGAGCGCCAGACTCTCGTGAGGGACTGGAAATAAGTTTTGTCGCCCCGCGCAGCCCAATTGAAGAAATCCTGACGCAAATTTGGACACAAGCGCTGAAAGTAGACCAAGTAGGCATATATGATAACTTCTTTGAACTTGGGGGACACTCACTGCTAGCAACGCAACTAGTTTCACGTATCCGCAACATTTTCAAAGTGGAACTACCATTGCGTGAGTTCTTTGCCAAAACAACAGTTGCCGAATTGGCGCGTTCGATTGAGCAATTGCAGCAACAAGACTTAGAATTGGTTTCTCCACCCATCTTACCAAGGGCAGAGAATGCAGAATTACTACTGTCTTATGCTCAACAGCGTTTATGGTTTTTAGACCAGTTCGAGCCGAACAGTGCCATATACAACATTCCTATGGCTTTGCGTCTAGTCGGAAAACTTAATCAAGTTGCCTTAGAACAAAGCTTCTATGAAATCATTAATCGCCACGAAGCCTTAGGCACTAACTTTGTGATAGTTGATGGCAAACCTTCTCAACTTATTCAAACACAAACAAATTGGACAGTTTCAGTTGTTGGCTTGAAGCATTTATCAACAATTGAACAAGAAATTGCTACACAGCAATTAGCGCAACAACAAGCTAATCAACCGTTTGACTTAGCAAACCAAGCATTAGTTAGGGCAACATTAATTGTGCTGTCCGAGACAGAACACGTTTTGAGTGTATGTATGCACCATATTGTCTCTGATGCCTGGTCAATGGGTGTGTTTATCCAAGAACTAGCAGCACTGTACAACGCTTACTCTCAAGGTGAGCCGTCACCTTTAACACCATTGCCGATTCAGTACGCAGATTTTGCGTTATGGCAAAGAAATTGGTTGCAAGGGGAGGTACTGCAAACTCAAATCTCGTACTGGCAACAACAACTAAAAGCTGCACCAGCCTTGTTGTCCTTACCCACAGACCGACCAAGACCTGCTACACAGACTTTCGCTGGTGGACATCAAGAGTTTGCACTCTCAGTTGAGTTAAGCAATAAGCTGACAAAACTGAGCCAGGAGCAAGGGGTTACTTTGTTCATGACGTTGTTGGCAGCGTTTGATACGCTACTTTACCGCTACACAGGTACGGAAGATATTTTGGTGGGTTCGCCAATTGCAAACCGTAATCGTAATGAAATTGAGGGGTTAATTGGCTTTTTTGTCAATACTTTAGTGTTACGTACTGACTTATCAGGCGATCGCAGCTTTAACGAATTACTTGGTCGCGTTCGATTGATGGCAATAGATGCTTATGCTCATCAGGACTTACCTTTTGAAATGCTAGTAGAAGTATTGCAGCCAGAACGGGATCTCAGTCATACACCACTTTTCCAAGTGATGTTTGCCCTCCAGAATGTGCCTATGTCTGAGATAGAGCTTGCTGACTTAACTATCAGTTCTTTGCCAGTAGAAAGCGCAACTGCCAAGTTTGATTTGTTTTTATCAATACAGAACATAAGTAATGGACTGGTGGGTGTATGGGAATATAACACTGACTTATTTGATGCCAGCACAATTGAACGGATGACTGGACATTTTGTGGCATTGCTCTCTGGAATTGTTGCTAACCCAGAGGAGCGGATTTCGCAATTGCCTTTGCTGGCACAGACAGAGCAACAGCAGTTATTAGTTGAATGGAACAATACTCTGACGGATTATCCCTGTGATAAATCTATCCATCAGTTGTTTGAGGAACAAGTAGAGCGTACACCCAATGCAGTGGCGGTGGAGTTTGAAAATCAACAACTTACTTACCAGCAGTTAAACTGCCGTGCTAACCAGTTGGCGCACTACCTGAAGTCTTTGGGAGTATCCGCAGATGTGCTGGTAGGCATTTGTGTAGAGCGATCGCTAGAGATGGTAGTAGGACTACTTGGCATTCTCAAAGCTGGTGGAGCTTATGTGCCACTTGATCCAAACTACCCTCAAGAGCGTTTGGCTTTCATGTTAAAAGATGCTCAAGTCTCAGTGTTGCTAACCCAACATTCACTCCTCGACAGACTGCCTCAGCATCAAGCTCACCTTGTCTTTTTGGATACTGACTGGCAGATGATTTCTCAGTCGAGTCAGGATAATCTCATTTCTGATGTGCAAGCAACTAATTTGGCTTATGTAATTTATACCTCTGGTTCTACAGGTAAGCCTAAAGGTGTAGCCTTGAATCAGCTTGCTCTTTGCAATCTGATTCTGTGGCAACTGCAAAATAATACAATTTCCACTGGAGCAAAAACGCTGCAATTTGCTCCTATTAGCTTTGATGTCTCCTTCCAAGAGATGTTTTCTACCTGGTTTTCAGGAGGCACATTGTTCTTAATTACGGAGGAATTGCGCCGAGATACCTCAGCTTTGTTAGGTTTTCTCCAAGAAAAAGCAATTGAGAGACTGTTTGTTCCCTTTGTAGCCTTACAGCAACTAGCTGAAGTCGCTGTTGGTAGTGAATTAGTTAATAGTCATCTGCGGGAAATCATTACTGCTGGGGAACAGTTGCAGATTACTCCCGCGATTTCTCAATGGTTAAGCAAACTAACTGATTGTACTTTGCACAATCATTACGGGCCATCGGAAAGCCATGTAATTATCACTTTTAGTCTGAATAACTCAGTAGAGACTTGGCCGCTACTGCCTCCGATTGGTCGTCCCATTGCTAACACGCAAATTTACATCCTGGATCAGTACCAACAGCCTGTACCCGTCGGTGTAGCAGGAGAATTGCACATTGGTGGTGTCTCTTTGGCGCGAGGCTATCTCAATCGGCCAAAGTTAACACAACAGAGATTTATCCCCAATCCCTTTAGCACTGACCGGCATTCACGCCTCTACAAAACAGGGGATTTAGCCCGCTATTTACCAGATGGCAACATCGAATACCTGGGACGTATTGACAATCAGGTTAAGGTGCGAGGCTTCCGCATTGAATTGGGAGAAGTTGAAGCAGTACTGAGCCAGCATGGAGATGTGGAGGGATGTTGTATCATCGCGCGCGAAGATACTCCGGGTGATAAAAGGCTAGTTGCTTACGTGGTAGCACATCAGGACTCTACACCCACAATCAGCGAACTGCGGCAATTCCTGAAAGCAAAGCTACCAGACTACATGGTGCCAAGCGCTTTTGTAATGTTGGAGTCAATGCCACTAACTCCTAGCGGCAAAGTAGACCGCCGGGCATTGCCTGCACCGGATCTACACAGCAGTAATTCAGACAAATATGTAGCTCCACGCAACCAAGTAGAACTGGAACTAACGCAAATCTGGTCAAGAATTTTGAAAGTTGACAAGGTGGGAGTAAAAGATAACTTCTTTGACCTTGGTGGTCACTCTCTTTTAACTCCTTACTTAATGGCTCAAATTAAACAGCAGTTTGGTAAAAATATTGCGATCGCTAGCCTTTACCAAAATCCAACTATTGAACAATTGGCGACTATTCTACCATTCGATTCAGATTCTAAGAGTGGATCTCCCTTGGTAATACTTCAGCCGCACGGTTCTAAGCCACCTTTGTTTTGTCTTCCTGGGGCTGCGGGCTATCCCTTTTACTTGTATGATTTAGCCCGTTGTCTGGGTTCAGACCAACCATTTTACAGTTTCCAAGCAATTGCTCCTGGTGAAGGAGGAGAATTAATTACCCAAGTTGAAGATGTAGCCACCCGTTATATTCAAGAACTCTTTGTTGTCCAACCACAGGGGCCGTATTTTTTAGCAGGGCATTCTTTTGGCGGTAAATTAGCCTTTGAAATGGCGCAGCAGTTACTTCGTAAAGGTCATAAGGTTGCTTTAGTTGCCATTCTTGATACTACAGCACCATTTCATCAGAACAATCCATCAGCTTTTGATTTGGATAACACTAAATGGTTGGCTGAATTAGCAGACACAATCGAAGTTGTTTACGGGAAAAAGATGGATTGTTCTGTTGATACTCTTCAATCTATGGTTTGGGAAGATCAACTGAAATATGTTCTAGAAAGGTTAAAGAATGCTGATATCTTACCTCCTGACGATGAAATTACGCAGCTTAATAATATGGTGCAACTGCTCAAAGCTAACGCTGTAGTGAATTATGTACCACAAGAGATTTATCCAACCAAAATTACTCTCTTCCGCGCCAAGGAGAATGTCGTCAAGGTTGATGAATCTAATAGTGAAGTACTTTCTGATATTTTGCAGGATTTTCACTGGGGCTGGAGCAAATTTTCTGCCGAACCAGTGGATATTCATTTTGTCCCAGGTAATCATGTGACGATGATGAATCTTCCCCACGTTCAGGTCTTAGCGGAAAAGTTGAAAGCTTGCATTGAGAAAGCACAAGAAGTTAGAGGCGATGGATATGAATCTGAGAGGATATCTGAAAAGTTTTTTTTGTATACAACACCTAACCCTTGGAGATCCCCCTAAATCCCCCTTAAAAAGGGGGACTTTAAGAGTCTTATTCCCCCCTTTTTTAAGGGGGGTTAGGGGGGATCAAGAAATATTTGATACTTCTCAGACATCCTCTGAATTTGATAATCAGATTCGCCATCTCAAGTTCTTATGTAACCAAAATTTCTTAAATATTAAGTGAGTTGATTTGAGTTGAAATTTAAATGTAAGGAACTGTATTATGACTGCTACCTCTAACCAGACTAAATCCAAGATTTGGGACAAAAAGCAAGAGTATCCTTTAACTAAAGAGTCTTTAAGAATGCTTTTTGAAAACCGAATTCCTTTAATTCGGATAAAAGAATTTGCTACACCCCAAGAGTGTGAGATGTTAGTTGCTCAAGCTGAATTGTGCAACTTTGACTGCTATCAAAATGTGAATCCCAAGATTGAGCGAATTGGTATCACAGTCTTTGAATATAATCGCATTAGTAAAGCAGCTTATTTTCAAGCAGTAGAACGCACAACTAAATTAAGAGACTGCATTATGGCAGCCTCTTTTAATCCATTAGAACGCTTAATGGTGAAAATTCGAGAGTGTAGAGGCGCAACTGTACGAATTGCTTCAGAACCACTCTATGGTAGTTATTATGCAGGACTGATTAGAAAAATAGAGCAGGGTACTCAACTTCATATTGATTATGCTCCGTTAGAACAATCAAAATGGGAAATTGGTACAGTTATTTATCAACTTTCTTGGAATTTGTACTTGAAATTTTCTCCAAACAATCATGGTCAAACACGCATTTACGATCGCCAGTGGCAACCAGGAGATGAGCAATATAAGCTCGATTCCTACGGCTATGGTGATACAGTAATTGCAGATGCAGACATGATCAGCTTCCAACCTTATGTGGGAGATGTGTTCATTTTCAATACACGCAACTATCACACTGTTGAACCGATGGATGGACAACGTGTGACTTTCACTTCTGCAATGGGATTACTACCTAACGGTGAAATCATTTTGTGGTCTTGAAGGTGAGCAGCAGGAAGCAATTTGGTAAATGTAGTGAGGAAATAATTCATGCCCTTAGCAGCTGTGATGACTGCACCTAATCAACCAGTTGAAGTCCAACAATTACCAGACCCAATTCTGGAAAAGGGTGGAATCATTCTTGAAACCTTATATTCTGAGGTTTGTGGAACTGACGTACATTTACTACATGGGCGTTTAGAGGGAGTACCATATCCCATCATCCCTGGACACTTCTCAGTTGGTCGTGTGGTGGAAACAGGTGGAGCAGTTAGTGATGTTAATGGTAAATTAATTCAGCCTGGAGCGATCGCTACTTTTCTAGATGTCCACGAAACCTGTTACAACTGCTGGTATTGTCTAGTAGCCAAAGCATCCACTCGCTGTCCAAAACGCAAAGTTTATGGTGTCACCTACTCAGCAAATGATGGGTTGCTGGGTGGTTGGTCTGAATTAATTTACCTCAAACCAGGGGTTAAAGTCCTAACTCTACCCGAAGAAGTCTCACCGAAGCAATTCATTGCTGGAGGGTGTGCTTTACCAACTGCGCTACATGCTATCGATCGAGCGCAGATTCAAATTGGTGATGTCGTTGTGGTTCAGGGTTGCGGGCCTGTGGGTTTGAGTGTGGCAATTCTAGCTTTGCTTTCAGGTGCAGGCAAAGTGATTGTAATTGATAAATTTGAGAGCCGATTAGTAGTTGCCAAATCCTTCGGTGTCGATGAAACCCTTGCAATTAGGGCTGACGATCCACGACAACATATTGAGCGAGTTTTGGAATTGACAAATGGACACGGTGCTGATGTCATTATTGAAGCTACAGGCATTCCCATTGCTGTCAAAGAGGGCTTGAATATGACCAGAAATGGAGGTCGCTATGTTATTGTCGGGCATTACACAAATACGGGTGAGATTCTCATCAATCCCCACCTGGAAATTAATCTAAAACATATTGATATTCGCGGGACTTGGGGAATTGATTTCAGCCATTTTTATAGAATGATTGAATTACTAAAACGTCATAGCGATCCCAGTAAAAATATTGATTGGTCAAGCATAATTAGTCGTTCATACACACTACAAGAAATTAATCAAGCGCTGGCAGATGTAGAGCAAGGCTCTGTATTAAAAGCTGTGATTCAACCTAATCTATCTTGATGCCAATATATCAAATAATAAGAAAACGATATGCTCGAAGATTTAAAAATTGCCTTTATCGGCGGTGGCACGATGGGCGAAATGATAATTAGTAGATTGTTATCAACGAAAATTGTTCCAAAAGCCGATCTAATTATTGTCAGCGATCCAGTTTCTGCGCGATGCCTTCATTTAGAAAGGGAATATGGAGTACGTACTACAACCTCCAATATAGAAGCGGTTCTTGGCGCATCTATTGTGATATTGGCGGTGAAGCCGCAGGTTTTAGCAGAGGTTCTGGGTATGCTTAAGGATAAAATTCCACCTAATGCTTTAGTAATTAGTATTGTGAGTGGAGCGAGTATTTCATCTCTGTGCCAAGGGTTGAATCATCCTGCTGTTGTCCGTACAATGCCGAATATTGCAGTACAAGTTGGTCATGGGACTACAGTGTGGAGTGCATCATCAAGTGTGACAGAGATACAGCGATCGCATACCCAAGTCATTTTACAAGCATTAGGTAAGGAATTTACTACCCAAAATGAACATTACCTTGATATGGCAACGGCGTTGAGTAGCGCGGGGACTGGATTTGTGTTTCTTTACATCGAAGCGATGATTGATGCTGGCGTTCAGATGGGTTTAACTCGGACACAAGCCCAAGAACTAACATTGCATACGATTGCTGGTAGTGTAGAACTGATGTTTCAGACTCATGAACATCCAGCAGTTTTACGAAACAAAGTAACGAGTCCTGGGGGAGTGACTGCTGCTGGTCTTTACGAGTTAGAAAAAGGTGGTATGCGAACTGTTATTTCTAATGCAGTGCTTGCCGCTTTGAGCCGCACTCAACAATTAGGTGATATCAGTTAAAAAATTAGCGCTGATTGGGGTTACTCATTCGGTAATTATTACTGATTATTCAACACTAAAAAGTATTAAAGCTCATAAAAGATTTTAATTTATTTCTCAAATATGCCAACCCAAGTTGTTCAAGCTCAACCCTCAAAGAATGCTTTTTCAGATTTTATCCAATTCTGGGAAAATGCCAAAGCGATCGCTGGGCCTTACTGGTATCCAACAAAGCCAGGACAAAGAGCATTCTCAGACGTAATTCGTGCATGGGGAATGCTTATTCTCCTAATATTACTAATAATTGCATTTGTAGGTGTAACTGCTTTTAATAGTTTTATTAATCGCTACATAGTTGATATCATACTTCAGGAAAAAGATTATTCTAAATTTATTAATATTATATCTTTTTATGCTGCTGGTCTTGTCTTGGTAACGCTTTTATTAGGATTTTCTAAATTTGTTAGAAAACAAATTGCTCTTGATTGGTACAAATGGCTTAATAATCAGATTTTAGATAAATATTTAAGCAATCGTGCTTATTATAAAATTAATTTTAAAGCTGATATTGATAACCCAGATCAACGTTTATCCCAAGAGATTGAACCAATTACCAGTAATGTCCTCTATTTTTCAGCTACTTTTCTAGAAAAAGTACTGGAAATGATAACTTTTACAGCAATTATCTGGTCAATTTCCCAACAGATTGCTGTTGCTCTGGTTATTTACACGATTATGGGCAATTTGATTGCTGTCTACTTAAATCAAGAATTAAATAGTATTAATCAAGCAGAAATTGAATCTAAAGCTGACTATAATTACTGCCTAACTCATGTTCGTACTCACGCTGAATCAATAGCCTTTTTTCGGGGAGAAAAACAAGAATTAAAGATAATTGAACGCCGATTTACTAAGTTGACAACAAACATTAAACGCAAGATTGATTGGGAGAGAAATAGAGACATTTTTAACAGAGCATATCAAGTTGCTATAGAACTTTTTATGTTATTCATACTTGCGCCTCTGTATATTAAAGGTGAAATTGATTTCGGACAAGTTGGACAAGCTAGTGTAGCTAGCTTTATGTTTGCAACTGCTTTGGGAGAACTAATAACTGCATTTGGCAGTTCTGGAAATTTTTCGAGTTACGTTGAGCGTTTAGCTGAGTTTTCGAGTGCGTTAGAAGATGTTACCAAACAACCGGAGAATGTAAGCACTATTAAAATAATAGAAGAAAACCATCTTGCTTTTGAGAATGTTACCTTACAAACGCCTAACTATGAACAGGTAATCATCGAAGACTTGTCCTTGTCTGTTCAACCGGGAGAAGGTTTATTGATTGTTGGGCCAAGTGGTCGAGGTAAAAGTTCTTTATTGCGAGCGATCGCTGGTTTGTGGAATGCAGGAACTGGTCGTTTAGTGCGACCTCCATTAGAAGAAGTTTTATTTTTACCCCAACGTCCTTACATAATTTTGGGAACTTTGCGCGAACAATTGCTCTATCCTAATACCAGTCGTCAAATGACTGATGCAGAACTCAAAGAAGTTTTGCAACAAGTCAACCTACAAAACTTATTGAGTCGAGTCGATGGCTTTGATACAGAAGTTCCTTGGGAGAATATATTATCGATAGGAGAACAACAACGTTTGGCTTTTGCACGACTATTAATTACTCATCCTAGCTTTACTATATTAGATGAAGCAACGAGTGCTTTAGATTTGCAGAATGAAGGAAGTTTATATCAAAAGTTACAATCGACGAAAACAACATTTATCAGTGTTGGGCATCGGGAAAGCCTATTTGATTATCATCAATGGGTTTTGGAACTTTCACAAGATTCCAGTTGGCAACTTGTGACTGTGCAGGATTATCGAAATCAAAAAGCAATAAATATTCAAAGCGCGTCTAATAATGAGTTGCAAAATCAATCTCAAATATTGACAGAAACAATCACAAGTGAAAAGCTCACTCATAAGGAAATAAGTGAATTAACTAACTATTCCATTAGCACTATTAGAAGTAAGGCAAGCAAAGGAGATTCTATTACTACTAGGGATGGCTTGACGTACCGCTATAACAAGAACTCAAGTGTGTTGAAATGGCTGAGAGTTTAGCGGTTAGACAATCTGTTCAGTCTGTTGAATTATCGCCTATAAAAGAATATAGCGCTTCTCGCTTGAGTCCAATACAGACCTAACCCCCAGCCCCTTCCCGAAGCGGGAAGGGGAGCAAGATTCAAAGCCTCTCTCCTTTTAGGAGAGAGGTTTGGAGAGAGGTAAAAGTTTATTGCTTCCATTCGAGAACTGCTATATTTTTCTATTTTGATTTGTAAAAATCGTCCTTGCTCAGAACCCCGAATTTTTTAAAAAATTGGGGTTTTTGTTGTTCATTAATGACTTATGACTGGTGTATATAGGAATCTGGTTTATTATTAAACATAATTATGTATTAAAGAAGTTAACAGCAAAGAAAACAGGCAAGAGTAGAGGCGGGTTTAAAAATGTTATTAATTACTAATGATGATCTCGACGAGCCCACCTCTACTTGTTCAATAATTAAATAAAATTACTATAGTTTGATCTTGATTACTTAACTTGATAATTATTAAATAATTTTTTCTTAACTTTCTTAACTTTCTTAATTTTCCTAACTATTTTATAACAGTTACTTCTTAACTGTCTTAACTGACCTTGAGAATATATTTAATTAATGATATATTTTTACTTGAAAAAGCAATTTACTTTAAGGAAAACTCTATGCCTACAAACACAGTCAAAACAGCGAATGTCGTAGCAATACCATTTTTTGCGCGTTTCTTGTCAGAACAAGCTACTGAAGCTACTGAAGGAACAGAGGTTCCTTGGACTTACAAGTATCCTTCAGATTTGGAAGATAGATAATTTATTTACTCTTCTAATCTGAAAGTACCTTCCCGATCGAAAAGATACCTTGTAATTGGCTGAATCATAATTTCATAGAGTAGCAGTTATCAAATAAGTCAAAACTACTCGTAGAAATGTGATGGCGTAAAACGCCCGCCGTAGGCGATCGCTTTCATATTAATTTTTCCAAACATGGAGGTGATTGCTTTTTCTAGTCCCTTAAATTCTTTAAAGATTTTTTGGTATCAAAAGCAATTTGTTTGCTATTTATTAATAGCTACCTTCTAAAATTATTCTGAAATAATATTTATGCACCTGTCTCGTGATATTGTTTTATTAATCACCCACAGTGGTGATTTCTTCACAATAGATAGAGTGGCAGAAGCCTTATCAAAAAAAGGAGTGCAACCATTTCGTCTAGATACTGATAAGTTTCCTCTAGAAGTACAATTAACAGCACATTTTGATAAGTCTAAAAGCTACCACACTATAGAATGTAACAATGGCTCTATCAGCACAGAGCAGGTGCAAGCTGTCTGGATGCGCCGGATTTGGGAACCACAACTGAGTCAAGAATTAGCGCCAAAGTTCCGAGAAGCTTGCGTTAGAGAATCACTTGCAACTTTAGATGGTTTTTGGGACAGTCTCAAGGGAGCTACGTGGGTAGATAATTTAGAGCGGATAGATTATGCGAATAACAAGCTGCGTCAACTGCGGATTGCGTCTGAAGTAGGTTTTATTATTCCCCAGACTCTTGTTACCAACAAAGCCCAAGCAGCACGAGAGTTTTTTCAGCAAGTCAACGGCAAAATGGTTAGTAAGCTTTTAACTGCTCTTTCCCGCAGTATGGAAGCTAACTCTTCGTTTTTTCTGTACACCAGCATCGTCAAGTCAGAAGACTTACAAGATGCCGAGTCACTGCGCTATTGCCCAATGGTTTTTCAAGAGCAAATTCCTAAGCAACAGGAATTACGGGTGGTGTATGTGAATGGTAATGTATTTGTGGGGGCGCTAAATGCAGATATGTATGCAGCAGCCATTGATTGGCGTAAACCTGGTGTTGAAGTTGGTGCATGGCAACATCACCACCTTCCTGATGAAGTAATTAGCCGTCTCAAAACCTTTATGGGGAAATTTGGGCTGTTGTTTGGAGCCTTAGATTTCATCGTCACACCGTCAGGGGAATACGTCTTTTTGGAAATCAACCCTCTAGGGGAGTGGGGAATGCTGGAAAAGGATTTAGACTTACCCATTGCAAGTGCGATCGCGGATGCTCTTGTACCGATTCGTAATTCGTAATTAAGAAAGTCAATTACTGTAGGGTATCTTAGGCGCAACTCAATTATGACCGTATTAATAGTTACGTTTAGTAAAGATAACGAAAGCATTCCTTTAGTCATCAAAGAAATTGAAGCTAGAGGAGAAAAAGCATTTCGGTTTGACACAGACAGATATCCCACCGAAGTCAAGCTAGATATTTACTCTGGCGATACTGAACGGGTAATTATTACTGATGGCGAACAGAAGCTAAATTTGAGTGAAGTCTCCTCAGTTTGGTATCGGCGGATGCGCTACGGAGAAAAAATCCCCGACTCAATGGACAAGCAATATAGAGATGCGTCAATTAACGAATGTCGCGCTACAGTCAGAGGTATGATTGCCAGTCTTCAAGGATTCCACTTCGATCGAATGTCCAATGTGGATCGGGCTAATAATAAACAACTACAATTGCAAGTTGCACGAGAAGTTGGTCTTGTAACTCCACGTACTCTGACTTCAAACAATCCAGAAGCAGTTAAGCAATTTGCTCAAGAGTGTAGCCAAGGTATAGTTACCAAAATGCTTTCTTCCTTTGCTATTTACGATCAGCAGGGGCGAGAAAACGTTGTGTTTACCACTCCAGTTACAAATGATGATCTGGAGAATATGGAAGGACTGCGTTTTTGTCCGATGACGTTTCAAGAAAATGTACCCAAGGCGCTGGAGTTGCGGACAACTATTGTCGGACACCGCGTATTCACTGCCGCAGTAGATTCCCAAAGCTTAGAAGGATCTACTTACGACTGGCGCAAAGAGGGGAGAGCTTTAGTTAAAAATTGGCAACCCTACGACTTGCCAGAAGATACTGAGAAAAAACTGCTCAAACTGATGGCTTATTTTGGCTTAAACTATGGAGCAATTGATATTATTGTCACGCCCGATGGTCGCCATGTATTCCTCGAAGTTAACCCAGTCGGGGAATTTTTTTGGCTGGAGATATATTCACCACACTACCCCATTTCGCAGGCGATCGCAGAAGTATTACTGACTAATAAGAATTAGGGTATTGAGCCTTGTATATTTTTATTGTCTTCTATTTTGAAAGGTGTTAGTGAGATTTCACTATTAAGTTTATTAATATTAAATTCTTTATTTAAAGTTATGAAATTATTTATATTTGGAGATTAAATTATTGTGATAAACCTAGTAAATACACAAACAGTTTTAACATTTGATGGGGAAAAGGATTATATAGATTTTGGCAGAAACGATATTGGCGGCGTTTTCGCTCAAGGGAGTTCAGCTTTTACGGTTTCAGGATGGGTAAATCCATACGAACTAACAAATAAAGCCACTAGTTACGGAACGCGGAATGTATTTTTTGCCCGTTCTTCAGAGAGATACAGCGATAACTTTGAATTCGGCATCAGTGAAACAGGAAGCTTAGATGTCTACATTGATGAAAGTGTTAGCAAAAGTATCAAAACCTTCGGGGAAGGAGAATTAACTATAGGACAATGGCACTTTTTTGCTATTGTTTTTAATAGCGGTCAGCTAGCCGTATATCTTAACGATCGTGAATACAGCGATTCTCTTAGAGGTTCATCTTTAAACAAAGCCACAAGTTCTGTAACTCTGGGAGCAACGTTACACAAACAGGTCTATTTCAAAGGACAATTAGCAAACATTAGCGTTTGGAATTATCCCTGTACTCAAGCAGAAATTCAGACTCATCGTTGTGGGCTAATAGTTGGGGATGAAGAAGGATTAGTAGCTTACTGGAGATTAGACGATGGGCAAGGTACAACTGTCAAAAACCAAAAGGGAAAGTCTTATCAAGGAAATTTTCGTGGTAATCCTATTTGGACTTTAGCAGAAATCCCATTCGCAACACAACCATCAAATCCAGTTATATTTGCAGAAGAATTATCCAATCAAGAAGATACAGAAGAAGAGATCCAAACTGAGACAGCAGTTATTCCTGAAGAAAATATTTCACCACTAACCACAAG
>NZ_JAYGHE010000040.1:0-27515 GCF_034931145.1 Nostoc sp. UHCC 0252
CCCTGTTGACCATAGCTTTCGCCTAAAGTCACCAGGGTATGAGCGAGTTTAACTGCGGGTGGTGAAGACCGCATTTGTAAACGCTGGTTAATTTGCCGCAATCGCCGTACCATCAGTTGCAACATTCGGTGATGTAATTGCGGATCTTTAAACAATATCTGAATAAAACGCTCTCTGGAGATACTAAGTAACTTCACGGGTGAAAGGGCAATGACATCGGTTGAGCGTGGAGATTCATCCAAAATTGCCATTTCTCCAAAAAAATCGCCACGACCAAAAATTGCCAAAGCTACTGAATCATCCCCGACGGTACGCCGGACTTTGACCCAACCAGAAACCACGAAGTAAACGGCGTTACCCCAGGCATCTTCCATCACAACGGCTCGCCCAGATGGGTATTCATGTTCAATTGCAACGTTGAGCAGCCATTCCAAGGTCTGGGGGTTGGCTGTACTCATCAAGGGGAAAAGTTCACTAAAAACCTCAGTTAGCATGAAATATATGCAAGAAATGGATTCAAGAGCGTGAAAATAACTTCGTTACTATAAATTTATTAAACCGTAATTTTACTTAGAATGCGATCGCAAAATCCGTATTTATTTGATCTGAATCTCTAAGGTTGATCGGTCTAGAATTCTATTACAACATAACAATTATGTATGTACTCGAAATCAGAGGTTTCACTGACAAAACCCTTCGGGTAGGGAATTGGGAATTGGGAACCGGGAATTGGAAATTAGGAACAGTTATAGAAACTTTAGTTATGGGTCAAAAGCCCATTTTCAAAAAGATGTTTTTCGAGATGCACAGCGCTCTTAAATTTGGTGTCCTCGTTACAATCCCACCCTTGAAAGCCGTGGGTTTTCCCTATTCCCTATTCCCTCTAACAGACTTATGATTTGCTGTTTGTTGGGGAATTGCTATGTAGCGCCAGTATTTTGATCTGTTGGTCTAAATTTTTCACTAACTGATTCAGGGTAACTAAAGCGTCTGATTGTTGAGAATCAAGGCTGGGATTCAGTAAAATCCGTTCTTGTAGTTCTTGTAACTTGAAGCTTAGTTGCTGAGAAATTCCTAAAGCATCGCGTCCTAGACGCATCAATTGTTGTTCTTGATAAAACTTTAATGCTGCTCCCCGTAAGACTTGCAGTGTTGCCTCTTCACCGTAAATTCCTGGCATAACTCGCAAGCGTAATAATAAGCGATTTTTTTGATGTACGTATTCTTTCTCTACCTGCTTTGGTTCTGAAACTGTGGTGAGAGGTAAGGAAGCAAACCGCTTTAATTCATTTAGTACTCCTTGGAAAACAGAGAGTGGCAGTTTGTCTAATACAGATTGCAAGATTCCATTATCACTCCATAGTATTCTGCCTTCGTAAGCTTGTCTTTCTAAATACAGCCGTCCAATTCCCCCAGCCAAAATTCGCCCTAGTAATTCTTCTAGTAATTTTTTTGGTGGTAGTGTTGGTAGCAACTCAATGGGAGTAAGTAGATCGGGAACTTGCGTAGGTAAAATCGGTAAATTTTTTGGTGCTGCTATTGCGGAAGTCTCACCTTCCTGACTCCTTGTCGTTTGAGATGATTGATCTAGTTCTGGGATAGGAGGCAAATCTACGCGCTGCCCAAAATGTTGACGTTTTGATGTCTCAAATAGCATCAGTATTGGTTGCTGATTTGATTCAGAGTCGGTATTTAGAGAAGCAATAGGTTTATCAGCAATACTCGCTGGGGTATTTTGTTGAGGAGAGTCGGTTGTTGGCTGATGCATTTGTTGGGCATCTAGCTGGGATGTATTCTTATGGTTGAGGTAGGCTGATAAGATTCTGCGGTGAGCGTCAGATGCGATCGCTTCAATCACCATTGTGCAATTGATATAAGACAAAATACGACCAACATAATCTAGTGCCTCGTTGTCTTCTGGATGAACCATACCTAACAAGAGGTTTTTATCTTCTAATCCAAAGGGCAAAATTTGGTGGTAGAGGCAAGCTTCAAAGGACAAAAGACTATCAATCAATTGGAATATTTGCTTGCGTTCCTCTTCTTCTTCCCATCTAGCTTGAGCGGCAGTTAAAATTTGCTGTCCATTTGCTGCCGTATTATTTAGTGCGCCCTCTGAAGACAACATAGATTTGATTGTGTGGTGTTTATTTATATTTTGCCTCTAATTTAGTAGGTAGTTAATAAAGATACTTTGTTGGATTGTTAAAATTTCAATTATATATACTTAAGTAAACGTAAGTGGAAGATGAATTTTAGATAATAAGCTAGAGATAATACTGAGAACTGGGCATTGGTATGGGGCATTGAGCATGGGGTATAAAAGATCATAATTTTAATAGTTCTTTTTCCCCTGCTTCCCCTCCTTCTTCACTCGCTACTGCCCATCAACCTTGTCTTTTGCCACCTAGAATAGGCTACTCGTGGGTTCTTAAAGCTTGGGCGGCAAGATAAACTTTTGTCCATTCGCCTAGCACTTGATGGGTTTTGAGTTTTAACTGTTGAGCTACTGCTTCTATTGAGTTACCTGCTTTCCGCAAATCTAGGATCTGCCGACCTAGAGGAGTTAATTTTTCATCAAGTTGCTGCCATTGATTTTGGGTTAACCCCAAGTTATGTTCCTGCAAGGAAATTGAGAGCCAACTGTCTACTAGCTCTGGTTTGCCTTTGAGGGCAAAAACACGTATTGCGTGGTAACTAATTTTTTCTCGCAAACGGTATACTTCTCTAGCTTGCTTATTTAATCTATGGGCAATCTCTTCTTGAGACTTACCTTGCAGATACAGGCGTAGCCATTCCACTGCATCTGTACCCAGATTTTCTTGTAAATAATTTTCCAATTCTTTTTGTACTGACTGCCGTAGTACTTGTTGTTCCTCTAGCTGTTGTGCTTCTTGATATTCTGCGATCGCCTGACTATCGACTAAGTTAACTCGACTATCATTGTCGTCAGTAAGAACTTCTTCTGACACGAGTCTAATCAAGTCACGACCAGGTACTTGGGTTAACCCACCGCGCTGAGTACGACGCAGGTAATTTACAAACCGATAAGCTAATAGGGGTTGATTGCGTACTGGTCGCAGACAATATTCTTCTATACTGGCAAATAGCAGAGCATCTCCCAATCGTCGATCGGTTGTATATTTGGCAAGATCCGCCATTTGTTGTTGCATATAGGCATCAGTTTGCAGTAATTCTTGGAGTACCTCTTGCAACACATCCATAACACTACGCTGGCGATCGCGGCTGAGGGAAACCCAAGTCTGAATCTGATTCCGTAATGTCACTAAACTTCCCAGCCGCGTTATCAAGTTGCGGTAAGCACGTTCCCGTCCAAACCCCAAATAGCGTTGACGTAAAATCCTCCAGCGATATTCCATCGCTTGTTTGGCGATATCCAGTTCCTTTGGGTTCAAAAGATCAAACCGTTTTGAGTCAGATCCCAAAAGCCAGAGAATAATACTTTGTCTAGTTGCTTCATTTTGGTCTGGACATTCCGCAATTATACGGTTTTGCCAATCATCAGCCAGCTTTTCCACATCCTTTGTCATAGCGAGATTGCGCTCCTCGAAACTTAATTTTGAAGTTTGCATCACAACCCCCGTTTGTCCTACCTAATTGTTTAACTGGCAGCTATTGCGGATTTCATGAGTTTCATGAAAACATCTCAGTGATTCCACTTTTATTACGTCGTAATTCAATAGAATTATGCAAACACTTTCGCCTTGATGCTTTACCTTCAAATTTAAAATGCTCCTAAATCCTTACACATAAGCCGTTTGAAGCAATTCTATTATTTTAAAATTTTTGTAAAGTTATGTTTTTTAACTGAGAACAAAAATCCTTCTAAAGTAGCAACGACAAAATTTTCCACAAGAGGGTTGGGAAAATCTGACATTTTGTAACTAAGCCAAGGAACGAATCTAATTTAACTTAATATCATACGCTATTTCACCTGTATAAGTTTTAGCACTCTACATCTTTATACTAAAAAATACATTTAGTTAAATTCAATACACACAATATTAGTAATATTTTGCTCCAAAATATTCCTTCAAGCTTTCTCAATCATGATCTTAATTTGCTACTTTCTCAGGAGTATCAAAAAGGATTATAGCGGTTCCCAACCTAGTGAGGTACGTTTTCAAAGCTACTAACCTTGGTAAACAAGATTTGGGTGTACCTCAGTAGACTAGGAAACGCTATAAGCCTGGACTTAATTAGATTTAGTTAAATTTATTTTTTTTAAGTGTATATACTTAATTTAGAGATTAAGAGGATGATTGGTAAGGCGCTATGTAAAACCTTAATATCTAAATTAGCTACGAATTCTTAGGCTTTTAGTGGTGAAAAATTATCAAAACTGTGATTTTAAACAGTGGCAAGTTCTGCTTTAAACTTTGACATTCATCAAAATGAATAGTCAACAGTCAATATTGATTTTGACTATTGACTCTGATTGTTGCTTTCCCTCTGCTTCAAAATTAAACTTATGCAAAATCTAAAAACAGAAAGAACGCAACCCTCAAAAGCTTTACTGCTCAAAAGTCATACTAGAAGCTTCTCTAGTTAAATTTGTTTATGGGGATTCTTCGTTTTGAATTTCCCCGCAGAGGGTTGAATCTATCGATTGTTCGATCTGACAATGGGATTTTCTACAGATTCTCGATACCCTTGGACTTGTTCTGTGTAACCAATTGGTAGAACAGCTTCGACGTTTTCATGAGGACGAGCAATAATCACCCAGGATTCTAGAGTGCCGCCATACACATTTTCTGCGGCTTCAACACCAGCAGCCATAGCCGCTTTAACCTCAGAAACATCACCACGAATATTAACCGTAAAACGGGCGCTACCCACTCTGATATATCCAACGAGGGTGACTCGACCAGCTTTTACCATAGCATCTGCTGCTGCTAGCACCGCAGGGAAACCTTTCGTTTCAAGTGCTCCAACTGCCTGTAATGACATTATTATTAATCTCCTGTATGAATAAACGAGATGGGGGCTACAAGTTAATTGTACGAAGCTTCGCTACAGATTTTGATGGCGAAATTGCTTAGAACATGCGGAAAGGTTCTGACTCTTCGGTGAAATGGATTGGTAATATGGTTTCAACGTTTTCCGGGGGATTGGGAACGATGTAGTGGGTAATTACTGTACCAACCTTGACTTGCTCTCCAGCTGCGATTCCGGCTTCAACAGCTCTATTTACTTCAGAAACGTGTCCCCGGACAGCGACCAACAAACGAGCGCTTTCAGCTTGACCATAGTACACAATTGTGACTGCGGCAGCTTTAACCATTGCATCTGCTGCTGCTAAGACACTAGGAAAACCTAAAGTTTCAATTACGCCAACCGCCATTGGCATGGCATTAGCTCCTGGATTAAGGGATAGGCGATATCAATTGTACGTGGCTTTAGTCCCAATTTTGACATTTTGCAAAACTTTCTTTGATACCTCCAAATTCTAAGGGAGTGGGGCGAGAAGACGCGGTTAATCACGTCTGTACAGGAGTTGGAATGTTTTGATTAGCTGCTAAACTATGTTTTATGTATTACAAATAATACTTCAGCATATTAGTTTGTGTAATTTTGTTGTTTGACAAAATCAGCGATGAACAAAAGCAAGCTAATACGATAAACTGAAATTTATGTTTCCGAATTTTCTTCCTAAAGCAGTTGGGCAACTGACTGAATCTGCCTCGATCGCACTAGCCCAGAGTATTCAAACTGCTGCGATCGCTACTCCTCTAATTAATCAACCAGTTACCACAACTTATGTCAAGCAAGGGAGTGGTGGAACTCCTATTTTATTAATTCACGGCTTTGATAGTTCTGTATTGGAATTCCGGCGGCTTTTGCCACTGCTTGCTAGCGATAATGAAACGTGGGCTGTGGATTTGTTGGGTTTTGGATTTACAGATAGACTCTCAGGAATTGCTTATAGCCCAACTGCCATTAAAACTCATCTTTATTACTTCTGGAAAAGCCTAATTAACCAACCTGTAATTTTGGTGGGCGCTTCGATGGGGGGTGCAACGGCGATTGATTTTACGCTGACCTACCCAGAAGTAGTAAAAAAGCTGGTGTTAATTGACAGTGCAGGGTTAGCAGGTGGTTCACCCTTAAGTAAATTCATGTTTCCCCCGTTGGATTATTTAGCAACTCAATTTTTGAGCAATCTGAAGGTGCGCGATCGCGTTTCCCGTATTGGATATAAAAATCAAAGTCTTGCTTCTATCGATGCTCTATGTTGTGGCGCATTACACCTACAAATGCCGAGTTGGAATCAAGCTTTGATTACTTTCACTAAAAGCGGTGGTTACAGTGCTTTTAGATTTAAAAAAATATCACAAATTGGGCAACAGACGCTTATTTTATGGGGCGATTCTGATAAGATTCTAGGGACTGGAGATGCTATGAGGTTTAAAAGAGCAATTCCACACAGTAATCTCATCTGGATTCAAAATTGTGGTCATCTCCCACACCTGGAACAACCACACGTTACTGCACAGCATATTTCCGATTTTCGATAACTGTAGTTTCAACCCAATAAACCTGATACTTTTATTGCAATTTCTTGGGTGTATTTAGGCAGAAAATGTTAAAAAATTAGAGAACAATAAATGCTATAAAGTTTTTCAACTATTTATTATTAATAGCTAATATCGAAATTACTATTTTTCCCTTGGAATGATGCTTGTGAGATGTTAGTAGATACAGAAAGATGTGCGATGGGCTACGAGCCAATCACTTAATCGTAATGGAGATTAAGAGCGATCGCCAACTAAGCCACCATTACCAATTACCGATAATTGGTTTCTAATTTGCGATCGAACTTTGGAACCTTAGTATTTCTTGGCAAGAACTTTAGAACCTGTATCGGTCTGCATAGATTGCTTGACAAGATCGGCTAGTTCGTCTAATTGGCTAATTGCCTCCGCACCTTCTAGCTTCATTAATTCGCGGTCATCCCGCATTTCCGTCCAAGTAATCCCATAATCGGACACCAAAAACCGAATTAGGTGGTTATCACCCAAGCTAACCATAAACGATGCACTATTCATTTGGTCGCCGCAGGTGTAACAGGACGCAGGATAGCCGCGCCGCTCTAACACGACCGCCAAGGCTTGCAGGTTCATTACCAAGTCTTGAACGAATTGCCGATGTTGATGTGCTAGTCTCAGAAACACTTTTGTCCTCCAGACACCACAGTCATTTGAGTTTCTTTTATATTTTCTTTAGATTTTCTCATCCACTGGTATTGTAAACTATTCAATACGATTACCAGACAAATGATATTGAGTCATTAATTGACTACCTTGTTTAGGGTAGTAGATCAGACTTTTGAGCGCCGTATCAAACTATTCAGTTTGCAAATTAAAAATCTCGGACAGAATTGCTAAATTTAACTATATCTTTATACACTTCTGTCAGGGTAGATTCTTATATGAAGCGTTCCGCTTTAAGACTAACCTAAATCCAGCACCAGTCAAGTACAGAAAAGCTTCATATTTCGTTTTTAGTGAAGACGTGCAGCTAAATTTATTGTTATTCAAGGCTATAGCATAGTTTTACATCGTTATACTGTCCCTTGCTTAGATGTTTAATCTGTTATCTTGCTAACTGTAGATTTTGGTATAGACAAATAATTAGTTATACCAAATTTGTTCCTCCCGTATATATAAAGTTGAGCAGACGACTGTGCAAATTTGATTTAAGCACTTAATTAAACCGAGTGCAGTTTTTCGTACAATGTTTGCCTAAGTAGTAGACAAGCGTGAGTGTAGAATCCATTCTGGATCAACTCAACACTTAAAATACCTAAACCCAACAAAGAAATGTTGCCATTTAGGAAATATTTTCAGCTATTTTGGGATTATCTTCAAAAAGTGGTACGAATCAAAGTGTAGAAATTTGGAAAGATTATTATCTTAGTTCGGTTTTGCCACAAAAAATACACGTATAGTATATTTTGATATATTTGTTAAAACTGAGTAATTATTTTTATTGATTGCCAGAAGAGATCCCCCAACCCTCTTAAAGAGTGGGGCGCTACGCGAACGAGGTTTCAAGTTTGTAGTGCATAGTATCGTGTTTGGCTAATTAGCTGTCATTGCGAACGAAGTGTTCGCGGAGCGTCTCGTAGAGATAGCAATCCCAAAAGTCTTGCGAACGTTCCACTTCGTTGCACTCGCAATGACATATTGTGGGTGATAAGGTTAAAAAATTACTTTTAAACTGCTCTAAGCACAGAGAACGCTGAGAAGAAATAAGAGATTTTACAAGTTACCCCTTGAGGTCTTATAAAAACAACACCTTGATAGTAAAGCTATCAAGGTGTCTTCTCAGAAAAATGGGTTTAAAACCCCGTGTTTCCAGCACAGCTTTAAAGTAATGAGTAAGGAGTGGATGAAAAATGGGTATTTACTCATTACTTATTACTCCTTACTTGTTACTCATTACTCCTTCTTAAGAGTGCGTTCACGGCGGTGAGGATGTCAATACTTACTAAACATTACTCGTACTGCTAACAAGTTTTTCCCCCTTCAACATCCGCGCCGCAGCTTCGAGGAGAGCTTCTTCGAGATAGGGCTTGGTAAAGTAGCCACTAGCACCGAGTTGAGCGGCAATTTGTCTATGCTTGTCTGCGCCCCTTGACGTGAGCATTGCGATCGGTAGGTGGTTGAGGTTAGAGTCTTTCTGGATGCGAGAGAGTAATTCCAGACCATCACAACGGGGCATTTCGATGTCGCAAAATACGATATCGCAAGGCAGACCGGAGCGGAGTTTATCCCAAGCTTCTTGACCATCACGCGCCTGTTCTACGCGATAACCTGCTTTGTTAAATGTCAGGGATAGCAATTCTCGGACTGTAATCGAGTCATCGACGATCAACACTGTCGGGTCAATCTTCGCAGGAGAGGTGTCTGCGGGAACCCCTTTCTGTTGCCAAGAATTGCCACCTGTTTGTGTAGAAATCCGTCCCTGGAAGATGTCAATGATTTCCAGCACGTCAGCAATAGGCATAATCCGACCATCACCCAAGACCGTAGCACCTGCTACACCAATGGGTTTAGGTGCTGGGCCTTCAAATTGCTTAATTACAATTTCTTGTTCGCTTAACACCAGGTCAATTTGTAGAGCAATCAGGGTATTTGCCGATCGCACCACGACGACAGAAACCATGTCATCATCTCGCGTACCGCCATAGACATTACCGCGACTGATTTGCCGATTGAAGGTTAAAAGTTCCTTCAAAGGTCGGAACGGCAGCACTGTATCGCGCCAAGAAATAAATGATTGTCCATTGGCATCATGCTGAATATTTTTCACTGGTATATCCAGCGTATCTTCTACACCGTCCATCGGGAAAGCAATTCTAGAGCGATCGGAGACGCAGCAAAGAGCTTTACAAATACTCAGAGTCAGTGGTAAACGAATCGTGAAGGTGGTTCCCTTACCGATCGCAGAATCGGTGTTAACTGTCCCCCGAATTTCGCTAATCTCGGAACGCACTACGTCCATACCCACACCACGACCGGAAATTTCATCTGCTTGGTCTTTGATGGTAAAACCAGATTGGAACAGCAGATCGTAGACTTCCAGGCGAGACATAGCTTTTGCTTGCGCTTCTGTAATCATGCCAATCTTCACCGCCTTAGCCTTAACCTTGGCGGAATCGATACCTGCGCCATCATCGCCTACAGAAATGATTGTTTGATTGCCTTGGTGGAAAGCACGGATAGTAATGATTCCCACGGGTGGCTTACCAGCAGCTTGTCGTTCTTCTGGCGTTTCAATACCGTGAGCGATCGCATTATTCAGCATGTGAGTTAATGGATCGGTCAGATGATCCAAAATCATCTTGTCAATTAAGGTATCGCCACCTTCAATTAACAACTCCACTTGTTTGCCACACTTAATGGCGTTGTCGCGCACTCCTCGCCGCCAGCGATCGATAGTTTGGGCAAAAGGAACCATTCGCGCTCTCGTTAGCCCTTCTTGTAGCTGGGTGGTTACTTGGCGGAATTGCCTTGCTACGCGCTCGGTTTCTTCGGTGACAAAATCAATGTCACTTGCCGACTCACGCACTCGCACAATGCGTTCAATCATCTGCTGTGAGAGTGTATGGAAGGGAGTAAAACGATCCATTTCTAACTCACTAAAACCCCTATCAGCATTGGAATCAGGCGCTTGGAAACCTGAGTCTTTCTTTTTGCGTCCAGCTAATAGAGAGGCTTCTAGGAGCGATCGCTCGTACAACTCCTGCATTCTTGCGCCTACATCCGAGAGTTGTTGTACCTGAATCAGCAAGTTATCTAATGACTGCCGTAGCCGTTCATGATCTTGCTCTAAGGTATTGCGATTTACCACCAACTCCCCAACTAAATTACTCATATCGTCCAGTTGCTTAACTGGAACCTTCATCGTTTCTTCAAATCTTGCAGCCCGACGAGTAGAGGGACGAGGAGCTTTACTGCTGTTCGATTTTGCTACTGGTGAATGGGATATCGTTTGATCCGCTTCAGCTAGCAACTTCTCCAAGTCGCCAAATTCATCTATAGCTGGCGATGGAACGGCATTTTTCGCCAAGACTGGTTGAGTGCTGAGGGGCTGGGGTTGGCGCACTGCGTCGTAAGCATTGCTGTCGTCTGTACCAAGTAATTCTTCCAGCGCTGCAAAATCTACTTCTGGTATTGAGGTAGCTTTGGGGTTAAGTGCTACTTCCTCTCCTAATAATGCTTCCAAGTCTGCAAAATCATCATTTGGAGCAACTGCTTCAACAACTTCTGCCGTTACTAATTCTTCAGTTGAGGTAACGATAGCATTTTCTTCATCTGACCCTAGTGCAACTTCAAATGTCTCTTCTAAATCACATAAATCGGTTTCTATATTTTCTTGAATAACCGTTTGTGTGAAGTGGAAAGTTTGTGAATTAATTGTTATCGCGTTTTCTTCTAACTCTTCCTCATTTGTTGTGTCTGATATAGAAGTTTCTGTAGATAATAAATCATTTGCAAAACCCAGTTCTGTATTTTCTGTCAATTCAAAGGTAGTTTCTAAACTATTGTTCTCCTCAGCCACTAAAACTTCTAAGTTTGTGTGGGCTGAATCTGAAGTTTCACCAAAGCTGATATCTAAAGAAGCTTCTGTAACCGATAGCAGTTCATCCACAATATTCTCTGTGGTGTCCATCTGAATATAAGTGGAATCATCTGTGGTTACATCTTCAAACAGCAGTTGCAGATTTTCATCGAAAGAAGCGGATGAATCATCTGGCTGTACTTGAACTGAATCTGAAGTTTCTGTAACCGATAGCAGTTCATCCACAGTATTCTCTGGAGTTTCCATCTGAATATAAGTGGAATCATTTATGGTTACATCTTCAAATAGTAGTTGCGGATTTTCATCGAAATAGCCAAACAAATCATCTGACTGTACTTGAACTGAATCTGAAGTTTCTCCAAAATTGATATCTAAAGAAGTTTCTGTAATAGATAGTTCATCCACAGTATTCTCTGTGGTTTCCATCTGAATATAGGTGGAATCATTTGTGGTTACATCTTCAAACAGCAGTTGCGGATTTTCATCGAAATAGCCAAACAAATCATCTGGCTGTACTTGGACTGAATCTGAAGTTTCTGTAACCGATAGCAGTTCATCCACAGTATTCTCTGTGGTTTCCATCTGAATGTAGGTGGAATCATCTGTGGTTACATCTGCAAACAGCAGTTGCGGATTTTCATCGAAAGAGGCGGATGAATCAAATTCCAGAGCAACAGCAGATATTTCTGGGGGCTGATGAGTAAATTCTGGAGCAAAATCTAAAGCTTCTGGTTGTTGCGGGCTGAGAATTTCTTCTCTTGAATGCTGCGCGAGCAAAGGAATTTCCGGCGTGGAGGCATCGCTGATTATCAGAGAAGCTGAATCGCTCAGTGTTAACTCATCAAACAAATCATCTCCAGAATCTGATGAGAATATCAAATCTAGCTGTTCTTCCTGCTGGAAATCGATATCCAATTCTTCCAAGCCAAAACTTACTGTAGGAGAAGGTGTAGACTGCTGACTGTCGGCAAAAATATCATCCGTCGTAGCAAATAAACTCTCCTCTAATGCCCTTTCCACATTCTGCTCAATTAAGGAATTAAATTCCTCCTGTTCCTCTGCACTTTCTTGATTCCAAAAGCTACTTAGATCATTCTCTGATTGAGACAATTCAGGCACTGTTGCCGGAGATGTATCAAATAAATCACTGATTTCTGGTTCACTTGTAGGCAGTAGTGTCAGTTCTTCCATTTCTGCAAACAGGTTGTCTGAAGACAAGCCTGTTTCCTGGGGTAATTCTATGTAGTCACTAGGAGTAATTTCTTCTACCCAGTTTGCATTTCTAGCTTCTGACAATAAGTTATCAAAACTGTTTGGTTGGTTGGTCGATAGTTCCACACTAGCGATCGCCTCAGTTTCTGGTTGAGTCACTTCGCCTGTAGGCAATATTTCACGATCATCATCTAGTGCCAGTGTCAATAAATCTTCAATTACATCGTTTACATCGTTTGTGTTGACGCTAGCAGGCTGGTTTGTTTCACTAGAAATATCAATAAATTCTTGTAAATCTGCGGAAGAAAAATCTAAATTTATATCAAGTACGTTGGTATCATTCAACCCTAAAGCCGCAGCAGATATTTGTTGATTTTGCAGTTCTGAATTATCTTTTTCTATAAAATTGTCACCAAATAACAGAGATAAATCTTCTGTCGTGGCTGTAGTTGCTCCTTGATCAAAGGAGAGTAAATCGGATAAATCGCTATGAGCATCCTCAGCATCAGTGCTGCTGAAATCAATTCCAAAATCATCGGTGACAGCAATATCTAAGGTTTCTTCTTGATGCCAGCTTTCATCTAGTTCGGGAGTCTCACCTTCAAATAAATCGGCAAGGGTATTTAACTCAGCTATTCCTACCTCTGGCCCGTTGGGGTCGAGATTGTTACTGATTGGATGTGCTTCCTCATGTGTGGTAAAAGAAAAACTAGTGTGAGTTGCAGCGTTAAGTGGTGTCCCTTGTTGAGGGTATGGGCGTTCTTCAAAGACGTTGGCGTAGCCAGACGCTCCTAGACTCGCTAGCGCTGCGCGATCGCTAGTATCTTCGTCTAGATTAAGTGCTTCAGTTGTCTGGGCTAAGTCTAACTGCTCGGTGTTACCCAAGAAAATTGGTTCTGATGCAGTTGATGATTCTGTCAAAGCCGCAGACTGTTCATCAAACAAATCAGGAGTAACTTCTACCAACTCGATTTCTGCCAAGCTTAAAAGTGCTTCCAATTGCTGACTAATTGCAATTTCGGCTTCTCTACCTTGCAGAACTAATTCTTGAGCTTGCTTGATTTCAGTAATAACAATTTTAGCTAAAGTCAGATAAGTATTTTCAGGATTGCCGATCGCACTGGCTGCTGATTTACACAAACCACGCCACTTGGATAAATTCCAAGTCTCACCAAGTTTAACTAACTGGTAACAGCATTGTTGAAGGTTTTGTCGAGTTGAGGGTGTTGTAGTTTGCTTAAACAGTTGCAACATTTCCCGGAGCGTTTGCAGCACTTGGGCTTGAAACTCGCTCCAATTATTATGTTCTTTAGCGGTAACTGGCGATCGCGCAGCGTTAGTGTGAGACTCTTGTACCTGCTGAGGTGCTACTGAGATAGATATTTCTGGAGATCCCTGATGGGTGTCTTCTGCCAAACTGGGAATATCTCGCCGCAGGAAAAGTTCTGTAAGTGTGGAGACATTCTCTACAGAGGTTGTGTGTAGTTCGGTTGCTTCAGAATTACTGAATACTCCACTTTTTCCTTGTTGTACAAGTAGTTCTAGATGTTCATACAGCCATTGAAAGACTGGCTCCGTTTCTGACATCAAAGTATTAGCTGCATCTTCAGAAAGACCATAAGGCCCGCTCAAATGCTCTAACAGCGATTTCAGGGTATCAGATACACCAAGAAATAAAGACTCTAACTTTTGGTCAATCTTAACCGGATTATCTTTAAGAACTTTGAAACAATCTTCTAAACGGTGGGAAGTATGCTGGATGCTAGTCAATCCAAGCATCGCCGCTCCTCCTTTGATAGAGTGAGCCGCCCGGAAGACTTCACTGATCATTTCCGGGTCGTTCAGAGTACCTTCTAAATTCAGTAACCCCTGCTCAATGGTATTCAGGTGATCCCTGGCTTCTTCGATAAAGTAACCCAAAATCCGCTGTTGTTGTTCCGGCAGCATAGTTTTTTAGTCATTAGTCATTGGTCATTGGTCATTGGTCATTAGTCATTGGTCATTAGCAAATAAAAAAGGACAAAGGACAAATGACAATTTATCTGGTTTCCATTGTTTCCACTCGGAAACGTTCAACAGAGGCGATCAAGTCGCGGGATACACCTACTAAGTGTTGTAAGGCTCCTGAAACTCGCTGTGCTTCTTGGGAAGTTTCTTGAGCGGTGAGTTCTACTGATTGCATTACGTGAGCGACGGCGCGGGAAGTTTCAGTTTGTTCCACAGTGTCGCTGGTAATTGAGCGCACAAGAATATCAATACGATTTGCTACTTGAATAATATTTTCAAGCGATCGCTTGGCTTCTTCTGCTAATTTTGTCCCTTTAATTACTTGTTGTGTGCCTTCTTCCATCGCGGTCATTACAGAGCCTGTTTCGCTTTGGATTTGCATCACAATCTGTTCAATTTCCTTCAGGGATTTAGCAGATTTATCTGCTAACTGACGCACTTCGTCTGCTACGATCGCAAACCCGCGTCCAGCTTCTCCCGCTCTTGCCGCCTCAATACTAGCATTGAGGGCTAACAAGTTGGTTCTGGAAGCAATCTGCGAAATCAACGCCACAATTTTCGAAATTTCTTGAGAAGATTCTGCCAATCGCTTCACTTTGCGAGTCGTTTCGGCAACGGTTTCTCGAATTTCTAAAATACCTGCCACTGTATTTTCTACTGCTTCCCCACCTTTGAGAGCGATCGTGCTAGCATCACGAGCCACGGTTTCAGCTTCCCGTGCCGCCTCTGCTACCCGTTGAATCGAGTCGGTCATTACCTGTACAGAATTCAGCGTCACCGCTAACTCTTCTGCTTGGCGCAAAGCATCACTAGATAAGGCTCTAGCAAAAGTTTCAGAGTTGGTTGCACCTTTTGTTACATCCTTTGCTGCCACTTTTACCTGTTGTACAATATCCCGCAGGTTTTGAATTGTCAGGTTAAAAGCGTCGGCTACTGCTCCCAGTACATCGGCTGTAACTTCAGCTTGGACTGTTAAATCACCTCTAGCGGCTCCTTCCACATCATCCAAAAGGCGAATCACCTGACGTTGCAGATTTTCTTTGGCTTCCTCTTGTTCATCGGCTTTCCGTTGGGCTTCACTTGTAGTTGTGAAAATCACCCGTGCCATTTCATTAAAGCCAGTGGATAAATGCCCCAATTCATCTTCAGAAAATACTGTGGCTTGAGCATTCAAATTTCCTTGGCGTACAGCTTCAAACTGAGCTTGCAGATCATTAGTTGTACGCCGAATTTGTTTGAGTGCAAGATTCCCCATGAAGCCTGCGGTAGCAAAACCTGCAATACCAGATGCTAAAGACATTGCCCAACCTGTGTTTCGTACTGATTCACGTTGTTGGGCTGGTGAAAAGCTGGTGGCGACAAAGCTAACTGTGGCTACAACAAGCGCTGATACAATGCCCACACTTCCCGCAATTAACCATTGCTTCCTTTCTATGGAGGCATTCTCTAGTGGTGCTAACCAGCCTTGCTCGACGCTAACGTTGGGTTCTAGTTTCGAAACATCTGTTTGACTAAAGACTGGAACTCCTTCATGGGAACCAGTCATCGAGAAGAGTTCCTCTTCGCGATCGGCTGCATTACTTCCAGAAGCATCCGCCCCTTGAGAGCGCCCACTGCCACTATCTGCTGGAGCAGAATACATTGCTGCATCACCGAAGTTAGAATCTTCTTCGATCAGGTCAAACCCTGGAATATTTCCTAAATCATCAAATTCTTCAAAATCATCTAGAAAATCGATATTGCTCTTAGGATTTTCTCCATTCAGTATAGTACTTGAGTCTTCATAAGAGCTTGAGCCATCTGAGCCAAAGGCAGACTCAAATGCTTCTATATCAAAGTTCTCATCATCGAAGCTATTGTTGCCGATGCTTGTACCTGATTTGAACTTCTTTTCTTCCAAAGGTATCTTGCTATTAGAAGACGAAGAATGATCAGATAAATCTGGCTGAAACTCTTCTTCTGCTTTCAAATCAGTTGACTTCAACCAATCGTGTGCTTCGGTTTCAGGCAAATCATATTTACTATTGTTATTTGTGTTTGGCGAACTATTTATAAGTTCTTCTTGAACAATAAGTAAAGTTTCGTCTCCAAACTTGGATTTTTTATATTCTAAATTCCCAACCATAGGATCTGGAGACTTTGGCTCATTTAACAAATCAGGGAAATTATTTTCGTCATTACTAGTTTTTGAATTAGAAGAAGATGAGGAGTTATTATTGTCAATATCTGAATCTTGGCGATCAAAATTTATTCCATTCTCTGAAAACTGACTATTTGCTAATGATTCTTCAGGAGTATCTTCTGACATATCTTCCTGCCAAAAAGCAGGCAATTCTAATTCTGTTTTTTCTTCATAAGTACTGCCATTTAACTCTTGTTCTTCTGATTCTTCATCCAAAGCAAAAGGGTCATCGCCAAAAGCTGTAGAAAAATTTGATACTTTTCCTGTTCCAATACTATCTTCTGTGGGGATGTCAAATGGACTCTTAGAAGAAAGTTCTTCAACCCCATCCACAGTTTCTTGATGCTCTCCAAAAAAGTTCAAATCAAGATTGTTGCTGTCAAACTCCTCACTAGCGCCCAAATCTTCTAATTCTGGTTCGCTATATGCAAGTGGGTCAGACATCTCCGAGGAATTTATTTGCTCTTGACTTCCTGACGTATCAATCTGCCCACCGAATGATTGTAAATATTGATTGATATTCTCAATTCCATTATTGGCAAAACCAATAATTTCTTGATCGTTAGTCAAGCTTAATACCTGTTGATATTCTTCTTTGGCTACATCGTACTGCTGCAAGACATAGTAGATATGACCCCTTAACAAATGAGTGTTGGGGTCATCTGGTAAATTTTGCACCACTTGATCAACTAAAGTGGCGGCAACCTCATAATTTCTTTGAACATAGGCGGTCATCGCCTGTTGATATGTTGGCTCGTAATTATCAATACTTGCTGCCATTTCCTCCTCCAATTTCATCCTGCCCACCTAGCACTCCGTACAATTGCCATTTGATCGAGCAGTCTTAGACACCGATTGTTTTTAGTACCTAGTAACCACTCTCCACGTAAAAAGGGAGCCATAGTATCTGGAACACTAGTTGGTGGCATGAGATTCTGGGCATCCAACCAATCCATACCACCGATTTCCTCTACTGCTAAACCCACTATTGTGTCTTGCTCTTCGATGGCAATCACCGAAATTTCAGCTTTATCTGTGTTTAATGCACTTGCTTCCCCCAGAAATTGACCCAAATCAGCTACCCAAATAACTCGACCTCGTAAATTTAGAGTACCCAAAAGTAAAGGAGAAGCATTAGGAATTGGGGTGATTCTATCAGGACTTAGTTCAATTACCTCCCGAATGCCAGTTGCTTGTAGTGCAAACTCCTGATGCGAGGGAATGTAAAACCTCAAATGTAACTCACCTTCAGGACTTTCTACTTGTAATTCTGGTCGGAAATGATCTTGACCACTGCCACTTAAAAAGTCCGGTTTGCTGACCATATTGCTTTTATCCTTATCCTCGCAGCAGTTGTTTGACTGTTCCTACCAACTCGGTTGGTTGAAACGGTTTGGCTATGTAGGCATCTGCACCCTGCTTCATGCCCCAGTAGCGATCAAATTCTTCGCCTTTGGAAGAACACATCACCACCGGGACATTTTGGGTTTTTGGATCGGATTTTAACCGCCGACAAACTTCGTAGCCGTTCATCCGAGGCATGACAATATCTAACACCACTAAATCGGGAGGTGCTACTTGAATTGCCTCCAATGCTTCTAATCCATCACTGGCATGGGTTACTGTTAAGCCAGTTGCTTTCAGGAGGTCTGTAATCATCTCCCTTTGCGCGATACTGTCTTCCACGATCAGAACTGTACTCATAAATGTCTATTTACCTCCTGATGTAGACGTTCCTATTTGGAACATTCCCTGATTCCTCCGCAAGTATTAACTGTATAAATTAATTGTATGTTCTCACTATTTTCCTGGAGATTGACGTTTCACGAAGTTGGCTGACTCTGTGATAACATCTTTTAACTCATCTTTTACTAGATCAACAAATCTTCGCTCTCTTCATCTGTCCATACCCCCTCAATTTGGGATTTGCGACTTTAAATTATTCAATCCAAAATCCAGAATCTAGAATCTAAATTTTTTCTACCCTATGGTCTATGCCCAATTTTCATTGGTTGTTGATATATTTATCTACGAGCATGAGTAATTCAGTGTCTGTAAATGGTTTTGTTAGATAATCTGTAGCCCCGACCATCCTAGCTTTGACTCGATCAATAAATCCGTCTTTACCAGTGAGCATGATAATCGGTGTGAGCCGAAATGCTGTGGAATGTCGCAGCATGGCGCAAACCTCGTAACCTTCCAATTCCGACATGGCGATATCACACAAAATTAAATCGGGTTTGAGTTGAAAAACTACACTTAGCGCCTCTAAGGGATTGGTGAGAGCGATCGCTTCATAGCCTTGTGGTTGTAAGATTGAATTTATAGTCTCACCGATGGCGATCGCATCGTCAATACATACTATCCGCCCCCTGTGTTTTCCCTTCAATTCCCAGTTATCAGTGTGGGTATCTGGTTTAGTCGTGATTGAATATACTAGTTGTAGCCAATTCTGTTGCACATAAGGATATATTGCCTTAGCAACTGTCAAAATGTCTCGGTTGAGATAGCGTGCCAGTTGACGCAAGGATGTTTTACCATCAGCCCAATGTTGTAATTTATCCACCGTTGCTTCTGGTAGCGAGGATTGGAGCTGAACTTTGTCAGATAATACCGGCAATTGCTCTGGAGACTGGATGTGTGGATAAAGTTCCTTCCACTCTTGCACCTGCTTCGTAATTTTTGTAACAAATGGAGCAATCTCGAAAGTGTTTAATTGGGGAGCAAGGGGCGCACCTTGATGGAAAATAAAGTTACCTTGATGTAAACTCAGCAGATCAAAGAGAGTTTCATGCACCAAGCCGTGAATGATACTACCAGCTATCTTTGGGCTGATAATATTCCGCTCTAAAAGTGCCCACAGATAGGCATACTCTGGCGCATCCGTTGGTGGTAGAGAAGCAATTTGTTTTTCGGTGAGTCGCATCTCGACTCGATAATGGCGTAAATAATCGTTAATTCTGGATAAACTACTCTCACCTTCTTGGCAATAAATAATTTGACCATTCAGGAAAAAGACGAACCAAGACTGTTGTTTGAGGTTATAAATATTTGTTCCCTCTCCACTCAGCTTGTTGTTATGGTGAGAGCTATGAGCTTCTACCCAAAGTTGCCCAGTTCGCTGTCCTAATTCAATCAATTGCAAGATACTGCAAATATCAATTTCATTTAAATTTCCCTGCATTTACCTACAAAGTACTCCTCGTAATACCGTTAATATTATTTTTGAATTGTGTCTTGCAATTTTTCCATGTCTCAAGCAGGCTGTTTCAGTATTGATTATGGAGTATCGGCATGGCAAGATTTTTACCCTGGTTCTTGTTGCCATTAGGAAATAGATTCAACTATAAAGCTTAATCTTTCGTCATACACTTTGACAAAGCTAGTGTTAACACGGAAGTCATCATCACTATCATCAGTACAAAATATAAAGGCGCGAGCAACTCGCTTTTATAAGTATCAAGACGCAACGTATCGCGTCTATAGTTTTGTCTGTCTTGTTTCCCTAAACTTGGGTTCAGTGAGACAAGTTAACAGAATTATTTAAGGTATATCCCAAAACACGAACTTTAAGTGCATCAATAAAGGACTAACGGTGTGCTGTATTTAGCAGAAGTACAAAAACAGAAAGGTGGTTTACTCAGTGGCGGTGGTAAAACCGAACTGAAATTGTTAGCTTGTCAGCGAACTGACCAGAATTGGAATACTGTGTCGGAAGAAGTGATTGCTGCTGAGGACGCAAGCAAATTAAATGATGGCGCTTTGGTATTGGTCGAACTGAATCCAAATCGTCAAGTGCAGCGAATTCAAGAAGCAGGACGGCCACTAGTCAACATTTTGCAGAATTTTTCCCGCCAATTGGAGAAATTTAAGCTTAAGGAAGATGAGATTGATCAGTGGAAACAGTCGCTAACGTTTCAGGCGCAAGAGTTGAATCGCCGTGAGATGGACATGGAAGTACGCTCAGAACAGTTGCAAAATATGGAAGATGAGTTGCAACAACTGGAGCAGCAAAAACAAGAAGTTGACACATCCCGCCAGGAAATTGAACGGTTACAAACGGAAGTTGAACGCAACCGCCTAGAATTGGAAGGCGCTTGGGAACATTTGCGGGGTGAGCAGCGCCGCCTAGAGGAACATCAGGCGGATTTTAAACAAGGGATGGTTTTGGATGAAGAGCAAAGTCGAGTAATGAGTGAGTTACTCGATCGCTTGTCTAGTCGTGTTGCTCCCACGGAAACAGTCAGAGAAAACCTGCATCAGGCTTTTGAATTGGTGGAAAAGCAGCAAGCGACTCTTACCCCCCATTGGCAAAAACTGGAAGAGCAAAAAACTGCGATCGCACAGCAGCAAGAAGAAGTTGAGCGTATATCGCAAACATTTAGCGATCGCCAAAATGCATTGCAAGAAGCACAAAATATTTTAGTTCAGCAAACAGCCCAATTGCAGATAAATACAGCAGATTTCACCAACAAGCAAGAGTATGCTCGGATAATCAAAGAGCAGCTACGGAACGCCGAAGAGTTATATCAACAAATTCACTCTTTAGCTGCAACGTCTGGTGATGTAGTTCTCGGCCAGCAAGCGAATGTGGAAGCTTTAGATAAAATGTCTTTAGAAGAACTACAAAAGATAGTCCAAGACTTGCAGCATAAGCTAGAAATAGATGCTAGCTTTGTTCACGATCAAGAACAAGAACTGAAATATAAACAAGAAGCTATAGAAGAACTACAAAATAAATTAAGTCAAGCATCTGACCAGGATCACATCAATTTGGAACTGGAATTAACTGATGAAAAAGACCTCTATCAGATGCTAAACTCCAGTTTGGTGGGACAACGCCGCAATATGTTACAGCATCAGAAGTTCCTTAAACAACACCAAGCTGTATTGCTACGGCGACAAGGACATCCTGTTGCTGAGGAAGAAGAGGGTAATAAAGTTAATTTAGAACCAGTTCTGTTACAAATAGAAACCCAGCGACAACAATATTCGCAAGAAATCCAAAAGCTGGAACGTGAAATTGATCAGATCCGTTCTGGTATTGAGCTAAATCAGGGAATGATTGACAATCAAACTCACGATTTGGATGAAAAGCGCCAAGAACTGAAAGCGATCGAAGAAAATTTGCTATCTCTACGAAGAACAACTGCTGAATGCTGTGGTCGAGTGGATCTTTATCAAGAAGCACTCCAACCAATTCAGGATTCTCTTGATGGCTTACGGCATAAGCTGCAAGGAATTGCAGAATCTTTGGATCAATTCCAGGAAACTGGTGATTATCAAGTTCAAGCGATCGCTCAGTTGCGCCAAACTCTCCAGAGTTTAATGCCTCAGCCAGAATTACTCGCGTCTTAACAAGTTAGGAGTGATGAGTTATGAATTAAAAAAATTCCTAACTCATAACTTTTAACTATTTCTATTTTTTTCATGCTAAAGCCCAACTACGAACTATGAGCTTAGTTATTCCATAAATAAACTAGATTCTACATGAAAAAACTCTCCTAGCTTACACGCTTGTTCTATATTTATCTTCTGTTGTCCATTTAAAATATTATTAACCAAATCTTCCGTCCCTAAAACCGCTACTAAATCATCTCTACTTCTGTCAGATTCCTCTAAAAGAAATAACAACATAGATATAGGGTTCTTTTGTTGAATTAGCTGATAATATTCTTGTTCAAACTTCTCAATTAAAGTTATTAATAACTGATAAAATTCGTCTTCTTCTGGGGTGCGTTCCCGGTGCATTAAATCTTCTACTATCTCTAAAGCTTGCTCATTTTGAACTTCACTTTTTATCAGCTTGGGAAGATAGGCTGTTAATAATTCCTTGTATTTTTCTGAATTAAAAGTAAGGGTCATCTTTCCAGTTCTCCTTATCATATTCCGCATGGATGAGGATATATTTAATATAAATTAACTGCCCTTGATAATCTATACTAACAATCAAGCGATATTTATTTCCTTTAATATTGAAAACTGTAAAATTACCAACAGCTTCAGCTTTAGGAAAAACTTGCTGTACTTCAACTAAATTTGACCATTTCGCTTTAGTAGCAACTTTATACCAATTGCTTACAGCGCTTCCGGCTATTATGCAATACAGTTTTTCTCCTTGCCCTCTCCTATCAAAGCTTTTAGATTTGAGGATGTACCTCATAGCTGCCGTAAGTGCTGTAATGCTTCCTGACAATCTGAATGGTTTTCTGCATATTCTCTTAAGATTCTGAAACTAATAATGTGCATCGTCTCTGATGACAAAAAGACTTTAAATAACTATTTCAAATAAATCCAGTCACCTTGTACTTGAGCGATCGCACCACCAGGAAATGGATCGGTTTGCGATCGGTTCGGCGCTGTAATCAAAGCCGTTAATTTCTCGATGTGTTCAAAACTTGCTGCATCAGTAAGTATTTGCTGTAATACCTGACGCATAACCCGACGTTGCAATGCCAATGGCGCTTTCTGCAATACCCGACGATTTAAGCGTAAGGGAAGAAGAGTAAGGGAATCTTGTTCATCCCCAATTCCCAATGCCCTATTCCGCAACTCCTGGGCAGCTTTTTCGAGATATTCCACTTCTGCTTGGAGAAGTTCTGCTGTTTGGGCTAAGGCTGATTCTACTTGAGGGTTAAAATTTTCTTGCAAATATGGCAATAACTGTTGGCGAATGCGGTTGCGGGCATATTGCAAATCTTGATTGGTGGAATCTTCCCAAATTGGCAATTTAAATTCTTGACAAAATTGCTCTGTTTGTGTGCGAGTAATTTCTAACAGTGGACGCACTAGCATAATGCCTGTATTTAGGGAGCGTTGCCAAGTTAGGGCTTGTAAACCATCTGCACCAGTACCGCGAATTAAATTGTAGAGAAGAGTTTCGGCGCGATCGCTAGCTGTGTGTCCTGTAACTATATATTGATAATTATTTGTTTGCGCGATCGCACTTAAAGCTTGATAGCGCCAATCGCGTGCAGCAGCTTCACTATTTATAGGTTCGTTCGCTGTTTCTAAATAAAAGGATATACCCCAAGTTTTAGCTAAGTTTTCGACGTGATGAGCATTAGCTTCGGAGTCAGAACGCCAGCGATGATCGCAGTGAGCGACACCTAAATCCCATCCCCATTTGGATTGTAAATCTAAAAGTAATTTTATTAAACACAGAGAATCTTGTCCGCCGGAGACAGCGACTAATAGCCGTTGGTTGCGCTCAAATAAGTGGCGCGATCGGATTGTGCGATGGATTTTCGCGTGTAGAGGAGTCCATGCCATTTTAGAGTTTTTGGATTTGACTGTTTGGGATTACCGAGATAAGCGCGAGAAGCGATCGCCAGATAATCTAAAATGCTAATAGCGTTTCAAATCTTAACTTTTTTTCAACGCAAAGGTACGCGGAGGTTAACGCAAAGGTACGCGGAGGTTTTCTAAAGATAATTAGGTGCATCTTCATAGAGAATTGGTATAACGTATTTTAGACAATTGGTACAACACTTTGTAATTCTCTCTGCGCCTCTGTGTGAGATAAAAATACTATATAAATTCGCAGCTAACCTTATGGCACAAATTCAAATCGGAATCGAAGGTGAAGGCGCACCAGCAGCAGCCGAAGCATTGCTAGAAATTCCCGGAATATCGGGAAGCTATGAAGTTCCGACGCAAAAAGAGGGAACTTTGGCGGCGATCGCAACTATTATTACCATTGTGGGTGGTGTTGCGGCTTTAGCTGAACAAATCCGCAAATGGTATCAAGAATGGCATAAATCTCATCCAGGGAAGCAATTTGATGTGGTAATTCTTGACCCTGTTACTGGAAACAGGATTTTACTCGAAGAAGCTACCATAGAGGAAATCACGGAAATCCTCAAATCTATCAGCAAATAAGTGCAAACTATCCGCATTCAACTTCGGGAAAGTACGCAGGAAATAGTTGAACTCAGGTATTGGCTACCTCAAATAAAGCACTATGAATCACGTCGCCTGAAATTAGCAGAAATTGCTGATTTCCTCCAGCAGGGTGAGCGCGATTACTATAAACTGCTGCCCAATTTACCAGGAATCGGGCAGCAGTTATTTTTTTGGTTGGATGGGGATGGACGCTGGCTGAGTCGGGGAATTGCTAACTGTCGCGGTGAGGGGTTGGTAATTGCCATTGATACCGATCAAAAATTGGCACATCTACCTTGGGAAGTGCTGCATGATGGTGAGGATTTTTTGGTGAAGCGGGTTAATCCAGTGGTGTTACCTCTGCGCTGGATTGAGAAAGAAACGGAAGCGTTTTCTGTGGAAGCACGACAATTGCGAGTATTGTTTATGGCAACCGACCCGGAAGATGTGCAACCCAAGTTAGAGTTTGAACAGGAAGAGGCGAGAATTCTGGCAGATACGCGAGATTTTGCTGTAGATTTGCGGGTGGAAGAAAGCGGTTGCGTTAGCGAGTTGGGTAAGGTGTGGAGTCGCTATTTTAGTGGCTATTTTAATGGCTTTGATGTGTTTCACCTCACAGGACACGCCTCTATTAAAGATGAAGCACCTTACACGCCTTACTTTATCACTGAGACGGAAATTGGCGATCGCCACGAAACCACAGCCGCAGAACTGGCGGAAGTCTTTCGGTTTCGCTTTCCCAAATTGGTGTTTTTGTCTGGGTGTCGGACTGGACAAGCACCAGATAAAGGGGCTGTGCCTTCAATGGCTGAGGCACTTATTGCACAGGGGGCTAGGGCGGTTTTAAGTTGGGGGCGGTCTGTGGAAGATCGGACAGCTACAGCCGCCGCCGCGCACCTCTACGGGAAATTGGCGGCTGGATATGAATTAGCTGAAGCACTCGCTAGCACTTACCAGCAGTTGTTTAAACAGAAAGTGCGTGACTGGCATTTGTTGCGGTTATATGTCCAGGGAGAATGTCCCGGTGCGTTGGTGGAAGTGTTGGGAGATGTGCCACCCTCTGCGCCGGAACCTGCTTATGAACAATTTTTAGATCCCGATACCCAACAGGTGCGGGTGGCGAAACCCTCTGAGTTTGTTGGGAGACGGCGGACTTTGCAACGTTGTCTCAAAGCAGTTCGCACTTCATTAGGGGTACTAATTCACGGACTGGGGGGTGTGGGTAAGAGTACTGTGACGGCGCGACTTCTGGAAAGGATGGTTGGCTATCACAGGCTGGTGAACTTTCGGCAACTGGATGAGGACAAACTGCTCAAAACCCTTGCTGAACAATGTACCTCGGAACGGGGGCATGATATTCTCAATGGCAAGTTACCCTTGATGCAGCGCCTCACCAAGTTTTTCACAGAAGGACTGAATACCAAAGAACAGCGCTTTGCCTTTGTGCTGGATGACTTTGAGGCTAATTTGGATTTACGAAATGGGGTTTATGTCTTGCAACCTCAAGTTGTGGATGTCCTGCTGGCGTTGCTGAAGGCGATGCAAAATTCCCAACTTCCCCACAAGGTAATTATTACCTGTCGCTACAATTTCACATTGTCGGAACTGAATCATCGTTTGTGCCGCGAACCTCTGGGGGCTTTGGGTGGGGCAGATTTAATTAAAAAGTATAATCGTCTGGATTCGTTTAATGGCACTTTGGTGATTGATGCAGAATTGCAGAAACTCGCCAAAAAAGCAGCAGATGGAAATCCTCGGCTGTTGGAATGGTTAAATCAAATTCTTTCTGAAAATATTACAGATAATCTCGCCACAATCTTAAAGAAGATGGAAGTGGCAGAAGAAAAATTCCGCGAGAACATTTTGGCTGAAGAATTGCTCAAGCAGCAAACTCCAGCTTTGCGTCTTATGCTGGGGAAGTTGTTGGTGTATGAGTTACCTGTTCCTCAAGCTGCTATTTCCCCGATTTGTGAGGATATCTCAAGTTGGGAAAGTCATATTCAACGCGCTGAAATTTTGGGTTTGTTGGAAGTTACCCTCACCAACAACACAGAGAGGTTGTATCGTGTTACCCGGATTTTGTCACCGTTGCTAGAGTTTCCAGAAAACCCCAAGGGTGAAGAGTTGTATAAACAAGCTGCACAAATTTTGTATCGTTTGTGGTGGGAAGAGGCCAAAAGTTCTACGGAGGCGCAAAAGTTAGAAATTCATCGCTTGGCGTTGCTGGGTAAGGATGGAGAAATTGCGGGGAAAATAGCCTTCTCTCTGGCACGCAACTGGAAAAATCAAAGCCGTTTTTGGGAAGCAGTGCAACTGTGCAAATCTACCTTAGAACTCACTTCAGACTACCGCGTTTTACATGAAATAGCTCGCTCTCAAGAAGTACTTGGTGAAGTTGAACAAGCACAGCAGTATTATCAGCAAGCGCTTGAATTTTGTTTGGAAACAGACGAAACAGAAAAAGCTGCAATAATTCATAACCTAGCAGGTATCTACGCTAACAAAGGGGGAGTCGATGAAGCGATCGCACTCTACAATCAGTCTTTGGAAATAAATGAACGCATTGGTTATGTCCAAGGCAAAGCGGCGACGTTGCATGAACTGGGACGTATCTACGCCGACAAAGGGGAAGTGGATCAAGCGATCGCACTCTACAATCAGTCTTTGGAAATAACAGAACGCATTGGAGATGTCCAAGGCAAAGCCTCGACGTTGCACGATTTGGGATATATCTACGCCAACAAAGGGGAAGTGGATCAAGCGATCGCACTCTACAATCAGTCTTTGGAAATAACAGAACGCATTAGAGATGTCCAAACCAAAGCGGCGACGTTGCACTGTCTGGGAATAATCTACGCAAACAAAGGGGAAGTGGAACAAGCAATTGCACTCTACAATCAGTCCTTGGAAATAACAGAACGTATTGGAGATAGCCGAATCAAAGCGGCGACGTTGCGCCGACTAGGAATGATCTACGCCAACAAAGGGGAAGTGGAACAAGCAATTGCACTCTACAATCAGTCCTTGGGAATAACAGAACGCATTAGAGATTTCCGAGGCAAAGCATCGGCGTTGCACCGACTAAAAATGATCTACGTTGACAAAGGGGAAGTGGAAT
>NZ_JAYGHE010000040.1:27796-28524 GCF_034931145.1 Nostoc sp. UHCC 0252
AAGCGATCGCACTCTACAATCAGTCTTTAGAAATAAATGAACGCATTGGTAATGTCCAAGGTAAAGCGACGATGTTGCACCAACTGGCAGGTATCTACGCCTATAAAGGGGAAGTGGATGAAGCGATCGCACTTTTCAATCAGTCTTTGGAAATAAATGAACGCATTGGTAATGTCCAAGGCAAAGCAATGACTCTGTGGGGGTTAGGGCATTTGGCAGAAAAACAGGGTGAATACACTAAAGCGATATCCTATTTGCAACCAGCTTTAGAGATTTTGCAGCGATTGCAGTCACCGGATGCTGAAAGTGTGAGTTCAAGTCTTGCCAGAGTGCAGCAGAAAGTAGAGAGTGAAGAAGATTAGCTTATATCTTGCACGATTCTCGATTAGCATCATCGCCCGCCCAGAAATAAATTTCTGGGCTAATAGCCAAAGTCCACTCAAGTGGACTGTAATTTTTTACCAGTCGTCTTTAGAAGACTTTAACTATTAGCCTCAGAATTCATCCTGAGGCGGTTATTGCAACTAATTCGTAATTCTTAATTACAGCTTGCTGTTGAAAGAATACCGAAAGATTTTTTGTCTCATGCAGAAGCACAAACAAGAATGCAAGAGTGCAGTTTAAATAAATGAAAACTACTGTAATGAGTCTTTGATACTCGTGGACGAGTCTTTTATACTCGCGGACGAGCCTTTTATATTCGTGAATGAGCCTTTGAACTCCATTAA
>NZ_JAYGHE010000040.1:28693-40819 GCF_034931145.1 Nostoc sp. UHCC 0252
GATGAACCTCGGAGCTTCGTTAATGAATCTTTACAGCAATTTAGGTGAGAGAATCAGGATCTATGCCGAGCGATCGCAACCGTTCTCGTAAGACTTGAACTTCTTGCTGCGCTTGTTGAGCTTTTTCTTCTGATGTTAAAAACCGTTGTCCTTGTTGGTTATACCAATACATCCATTCGCGTGGTATGCCTAAATACGTTCCTCGTTCTATGCCAATTCCTAAACCAATTTCTGGTAGCCAAACGGGATTACCATCATGTAATTCATAAGCATTATTAACTAATTTGTAAACTTCTAAACGTGGCTTACGGCGGCGAAATGGGTTGTAGACTACATAATACAAAAACCCTAATCTTGCATACTCTGCTTTCTTAGTCGAGTACTCACCGCGATATGTTTTAGATACCACTTCCAGCGCTAATACCGGTAATTTCTTCTCTTCCCAAAGCACATAACTGGGACGGAGGTTTTCATCATAAAATCGCTCTACGCCCAAACTCAAAAACCCATCTGGGACTATTGGCGGTAAATCTGGGTCATAATAAATACCCATATCTACGCCAAAAAACCAATCCATACGTTCTGGCCAAGCCATTGCCAGAAGCGCTTTGAGTAAACCGGGAATTAAATCTTGTAATTCATTATCCACTGGCGTATCGTCAGAGTCTGGCAGTTCCTCTGATGAGGGCAAACAAGCTAATGGATTGTACTCTAGCATGATGGGTTTACTCTTCCTCAGTTATCAGTACATCTTTATTTTATAGATGAATTTTGATAGCAATTTAAATGAGAAAATCAGGATATATGCCAAGCAATCGCACTTTTCAATCAGTCTTTCCTTCTGTCTTCTTCACGGTTGCAAGTCCTTGTCTGCCCATCGGCTCAGAAAAAACTGCGAGATTGAACACCCAAGATACTATAATTTAGTTGCCAATGAAGACATAATGTTTAATATTCGACGTTTTCGTGGGATGTGGCAAACCCTAGTTAGATTCTGATTTATCTTTGAACATGGCTGTTTCCGAAAATAGAGAAGCGTTCATTCCCTACACTCGCAGTGATATTATCAAGCTTTGCCTGCAAGACGGTCAGCTAGATGAAGCTGATGCTAAAAAATTTCAAGATTTTTGCCAAATCCTTATTGCATACTATCACTTTCGCTTCCACAAAACCTTAGAAGTCATCAAAGATAACTACATACCCTTTAACCCTAATGCAGATATTCAACCAATAACTCCACCAACATTCGAGCAATATGATGATATGGAGTTGAAAGTAGTTGAAGCCTTTGGGCATATTGTTGAAAGGGCTAATTATATTCTTTTACCTGAATCGATTCTCAAGCGATCGCTAGCAACCAAATCTCTAATTGAATTGAAAACTCAAGTCAATTTTGAGGAGTTTGACCGCTTTATCTGTTATTACCGGGGTGATAGTTATAAAAACATTTCAGTAAAAAAGTTCTTCTTTTGGCAAGAACAAAAGAAAATTGATATTTTTGAACGGATTGTTTTATTAGTCAAGTTCAAAGAAGCGGCTTACTTTCTGGGGAAGAAAAACAAAATCCAACAATTAAAATTTATTCCCGGTAAGATGTATGTTTACTTCTACAAAAATATTCCCAAACTAGATGTTGACTTAATCTTTCCCAATGTCAAAACAAGTATGACCTGGAAAGATCGCTTACTATTTGGAATTCCGGCGATTGGAGCAGCAATTCCTTTGATATTAAGAACATTACCGAATTTATTATTGCTGCTGGCTGCAATTTTGATAGTACTAAATGTACCCTTTTTGGTTGAATCTCTAGATGTAGAGTTGGATAAAGTCAGAGATTTTATGCCTGTTCTGGTGGCGACTTTATCATTAGCGATCGCTTTGGGTGGATTTGCCTTTAAGCAATACACTAATTACAAAAATAAAAAAATCCAATTTCAAAAACTTGTTACTGATACGCTCTTCTTCAAAAGTTTAGCGAACAACACTAGTGTTTTTCAAATGTTTATTGAATTGGCAGAAGAAGAAGAATCTAAGGAAGTTATTCTGGCATACTATCATTTACTTACCAGTCCCACACCATTAAGCCCTCAACAATTAGATTCTCGGATCGAAACTTGGATGGAAAATAAACTAGGCACAAAGATTAACTTTGATATTCAAGGGCCTCTAAGCAATCTAGAAGATATTCGTGGCCAAGTAACTCAAAATAGCGAAACAACAGACAATGTACCAGAAATCCCTTTACTAACCTACGATCGCCAGGGAGCATGTCAGATTCTCCCTTTGGATGATGCTAAAGCAGTGATTGATTATGTTTGGGATAATGCTTTTCGTTATAACGGGATAATCTTGTAGACTTGTAAGCGATCGCCATCATGTAATTTATAAGTATTATTAACTCATTTGTAAACTTCTAAACTTTAATAGTAATTCAGCACATCCTATTTTATTTGTAAACATTGAGACGCAAAAGAACCCCGACTTATGAAATAAATCAGGGTTCTTTTAGTAATTGAATATTAGTTTTCTACTTGTTTGAGTCTTTGAAAAATTTCATCAAGTGGGGACTCAGATTCATCAGGACAAAATTCTAAAGCAAGTCTAACTTTTCCTTTTTTCCATCCCAAAGTACTAAATTGCAAAACTTCACAATTTAATCCTTGGGTATACAAATTTACTTCATCTGTCTCCTCTGCTCCAACATATTCCTTAATTGCGGTAATCAAATCCCGGACTTTAAAAGTTTTGGCAATATTTAACTTATTAAAAGTGTCTGGTTCTATAGACACAACTTCATCGTGATTTAGTCTCTCAAATCCATCTTCCATAAAAATCTCCTGTCAATAAATCTATATTTTCAGAGATATAACAGTTCATCCGAAATAAAATGATGATTTTATAGATTTAGTGCTGGTCAATTGAAGAAGAATTCAGAAAAACTACCACCTCAGCCAGCAAATTTAAGTGCGAACACCATTTTCTTGCCCAATCAGATTTTTTAGTCACCTGTTTTTTACTTGAAACGCTTGTAAATCAGTGTCTTTTAGGGAATGAAACAGCCCAGTACTGAATAACCAAGATGATCCATAAAAATGGTGCGTTAAGCACCCATAACGCACCCGACTGTTGAATAGTACTTACTAGCTCAACTGTTCAAACTTAAATTTACCTTTAATAAGCTTGTTAAAGTATTGACCTTTAGACGCTGCATTGTCTAAGTCATCCTTGACACTAGGAGGTACTTTGAAATACTCGTAAACACTTCCACTATCAAATTCAATAGTCAGCGTTTGAGTTTTTGGCTCATAGGTAAATTGCTTAATAACGCTGCCTTGAGGCTTGAGTAACGGGAAGGCGATCGCATCCCGAATACTGGCACAATCAGTTAATAACATTACCAACCGATCAATCCCAATCCCTAAACCACCTGTAGGCGGCATACCGTATTCAAGGGCTGTCAAAAAGTCTTCATCTACACCTTGGGCTTCTAAGTCGCCAGCAGCTTTCCTTTCAGCTTGGGCTTCTAGGCGTTCTCTTTGATCGATGGGATCTGTAAGTTCTGAGAAGCTGTTCCCAGTTTCTCGCCCGACGATAAATAACTCAAATCTTTCCACCAAACCAGGTTGAGAACGGTGGGGTTTTGCTAGAGGCGAAATTTCTACTGGGTAATCAATTACAAAGGTAGGTTGAATTAAATTAGCTTCTACTTTCTCTTCAAAAGCTAAATTTAGTAACTTACCAATTGATTTGGCTTCATCTACACCAGGAATACCAGCATTTTTACTCGCTGTTTTTGCTTCTTCCAAGGTTTGGAAAGAATTGAAATCTAAGCCGGTAAATTCTTTAACTAAATCGTGCATTGTCACTCGCCGCCAAGGTGGTGTTAAATCTATAGGTTCCCCTTGGTAGGTAATTTGCAATGTGCCGAGTACGTCTTGGGCGACAGTGGTAATAATCCCTTCTGTCAGCGCCATCATATCGTTGTAATCGGCGTAGGCTTGGTAAATTTCAATTGTCGTAAATTCGGGATTGTGTCGAGTCGAAATTCCCTCATTACGGAAAACCCGCCCCAATTCAAACACCTTTTCAAAACCACCTACAATCAACCGCTTGAGATGAAGTTCTGTGGCAATTCGCAGATATAACTCCATTTCTAAGGTGTTGTGGTAAGTGATAAATGGACGCGCATCTGCACCTCCAGTCTCACTTTGCAAAACTGGCGTTTCAATTTCCAGAAAATCTCGTTCTTCTAAATAGCGACGAATACCGGCAGTAATTTGGGCGCGACGGCGGAAAGTTTGCCGCACTTCCGGGTTAACAATCAAGTCAACGTAGCGCTGACGGTAGCGCTTGGCAACATCCGTTAATCCATGCCACTTGTCGGGTAGGGGCAACAGGGATTTAGTCAGGATAGTATATTGTTTAACGTAGACAGATAACTCGCCCTTTTCAGTCCGTTTAATAGTACCTTTAACTCCCAGGATGTCGCCTGCATCTGTGAGTTGTTTTAAGTGATTGAAGGCATCAGCATCAATATCTGCCATGCTTTCTTGGATGCGATTCTTATCCAAATAAAGCTGAATTGTGCCAGTTTCATCTTGCAAAGTGAAGAAAGCCAGTTTACCAAAAACGCGACGCGCCATAATGCGTCCAGCGATCGCAACTTCTAAATCAACCTCTTCACCACTGGCTAAATCAGCAAACTGTTCTTGCAACTGCGCTGCATGATGGGTAGATTCCCAACGATAGGCATAAGGGTTAGTCCCTAGCTGCTTGAGTTGTTCTACTTTTTCCAGCCTGGCGGCTCGGATATCTTCTTCCGACATGGTAACGAACTAAATAGGGCAAGATTAATTATAGATGCTGCAAAAGTTGAGAGTAAGAGATATTTGCATTTTGCAGATGATAATATCGCCAAACCAAATACAATGACACAAACTAGAGTGCGCTTGTGGAATGTAGATGAATATCACCGGATGCTTGAGACGGGTATTATCACAGCCGATGAACGGGTAGAACTGATTGATGGGCAAGTTATCCCCATGAGTGCAAAAAATCCTCCCCATGCAGCTACAACGCTGTGTGCGTCTGATTATCTCAAGAGAGCGCTAGCAGAAGTTGCCTTAGTTCGGGTGCAAGATCCCATTTAGTTAAGCCAATACTCGGAACCTGAACTAGATATTGCCGTTGTCCGCATCGATGCGCGAAAGTACATTGATCATCATCCTGCACCCAATGAAATCTTTTTATTGATTGAGGTAGCAGATACAACGCTAGACAGCGATCGCAAACAGAAAGCACCTTTATATGCTAGTGCAGGAATTACTGACTACTGGATTTTGGATGTGAATCAGCGTCAGGTTTTTGTTTTGGGCGAACCATTTTTGGAAGGCTACAATCAACGGGAGCATCCCAAATGTGTAAAAACATATTTTGTCATTGCGAGCGTAATGAAATGAAGCGAAGCAATCGCAAAGTCTAGCGGCTGCGATTGCTTCATTCCGCTTCGCTCCATTCGCAATGACTAGTTCTAATTTGGTAAATTTGCAAAATTGGGATGCTCCCCAATCAACAATTGATTTTGCAGGAGGATGCAACGTTATCCTTGATTGTATTTCCAGAAATTGAAGTTCAGATTAGTCAACTGTTTCCATAAGTTAGGTAACAGAAATTGAGTATGAAGTTTTTTAAATAAAAAGTGCGTAGGCGTAGCCCGTCGTAGACATCGCTTGATCGTATTTTATCCACAAGACTGTCATAGAAAATATGATTAATATCTTCTATGACAGCGATTCAATAATCCAATGTACAAGTCAAGCCTTTATTTATGGTCTAATATTAGCGAATGCCTAGATGAAATTGCCTTCATTTTCAAATTAGTAAATTGCAGGGTTGCCTTGACAAAATCTTGCTGTTCTGGTTGCAAGTGCAGTTTTTCTAGAGCTTGATTGATATTATTACCAGCCCGGAGATTGTGATTAAGTTGGGCGCGTTGCGATGTGTTTAAGACTGCCTCAATTTCCCTGTTTCTTCGCTGACGCACAGCCTGGAGTTCTTGGCGTTGTAAGGGAGTCAGGTTAATCTCCGACGAGGTGGAGTAGCTTGCAGTATTGGTAATTTGGGCGAAAATGACACCAGAAGTCGTATAGAGTTGAACGGGCGCAGCTAAGGCAATTCCCGGCATGGAAAGAACAAGAGTTAGGATAGCAGCGAACAGAGAAAGCCGTTTTGTCAAGTGAATTGCCATATTGAGAAATGCCTACATCTAAATTTAATGCTGAGATATAGTTAAGCATTTTTCAAGTTTTAATTTTGAATCTTGAATTTATCCTACCCCCAAGAGGGTGATAGTCCAGCCAGAAAATATTATCCACTTTGAGATAATTCAAAAAACTAGACTGGTAAAGTTAGGTGAATTGCTTTTGCTAAAATCCAGACCCAAATTCAAGTTATACCGTTTCTTTATGAACCTGCGCCAAATCTCTTAATTTCTTATTTCTTCTTGGCGTACTTGGCGCTCTTGGTGAACCAGCGCTGTAGGCGACTGGTGAATCCGAAGGACGATTCGTTCTTTATTTCTTGCATCATAAGCGCATCCTCATACAGAATTGGTGTTAGTACAAAATCATCACTTGATCGCTTGTTTCTGTTAATCTGTCAATGCGTAAGTACTGTAAAATTTAGTTGCTGGAATTCCCAACAACTAAAAAACTATCAATGAAAATAACTAAAACCCTTGTAACTACCTTGGCGTTTTATCTATGCTTTGGTGGAGTGGCACAGGCTCGTAGCATTACTAGCATAAGTCCGCCTACGGGGCCGGGTCAGGGAGATATATTCTGTATACAAGTTCAAACTCCGGTTGCTACGCCATTTCCTAATAACGACAACAGCACAACTGCAAGCCAGAATCAGATTCTCAACTTCCCTGGCTTATCTTGTAGCCCCAAAACCTTTCAAGCTATAGCGCCGATTGACACTCAATTGTTCGTTGAACCTTCAGGAGGAACAACAGAGTATTTCTTCACCGAAACGGCTGTAAATAACACTAACTCTACTTGGGACGGCTTTAGCTTTCAGATTGGTTTTGGAGTTAATGATAATTTCGCGCCGCCTGAGTTAATTCTTGTCCCCACTGGGACTGTAATTCCAGATTTCGACTTCAACGGTTCAAGTTCTGATCCTGAACCTACCTCGTCTAAATTCACGCAACTGATCCAAGATAGCTCTTTCGGTTTTCAGTGGTCTGGAGGATCTGTTGCTCCTGGTGAGTCTGTCGATTTCACTTTTTCTGTTGATGTTCCCGATGATTTAGCCGGAAACGATTTTTATAATTCCTTTACAATTCGGCAACTTCCTAATGCTGAGTCTATTCCTGAACCAGCTTCTACAAGTGGTTTTCTCGCTCTATTAGGCGTACTAGGCTCAATAGCTCTCAAACACAAAAATAAAATGAATGAGGGGTAGTTTTACGGAGCTTGCAACTTGAGAGAAAATATGGGCTAAAAGTTATATATAGTGCATTAGGCAAATCTAACGCACTATATATAACTTCACTCAGTACCAAAAACTACTCAGACCTTTTCATTCTGTCGATTTCTCTTTGTAATTCCTCAATTTGACGGCGCAAAGTTTCCGTTTCATTGGCGGAAGATTCTGCTGCAACATCCACTGAGCCGGAAGCAGGCGATCGCTGATAATTTCCTCGGCGAATTTGCTGGTATTCTTCAGATACTGCCCACGCCCGTAAGTAATGCAGGCGTTCCACTGGGAAAGGATGGGTCAACATCGTACCTTCAGCGCCATTGTAAATCAAGAATTTATACACCTGATTTAGCCCATCTTCATCGAGTGCCTGATAATTTTCTGACTGCTTGATAAACTCTTGTAAACTACATTCATTGGCAAATTTTTTACTACCGCCAGAGAGTTTCATCATCGTTGACATTACAGGATTCAAGTCATCCATCACCATTAAGGCGGCACGATCTGACGATAACTCAGCTTTGCGCCGCCATTCAAAAAAGGCATAAATCAAGCCTTGTGTTACAAGATTACCGAGGCCAAAAGTTAATTCTCCCAAGGCGGAGGCAGCACTCATCGCCCACATCGCCATTTGAATTAAAATAGTATGACCACACTTAATATGCCCCAGTTCATGGGCTAGCACTACCCGAATCTCAGCTTCGTCTAGTAAGTCTAGTATCCCTGTATTTATGACTATGTAAGGATTCTCTTGCCCCAGAGCATAGCTATTTGCTTGGGGATCTTGCGAGACAAACAGTTTAGGTTCTGGGTAAATGTCCAAATCTCGGACGCATTCCCGAAACATCTGGTAAATAGTGGAATATTGACGCGGCCCGACTTGGATGGTGTTACCCATTAGATAGACTAATTGAGGGCGTTCGTAGATAAATTCCACAAATTTACGAGCGATTAAATCAAATCCCGGTAAATTTCGTAAAGCTTGCTCGGCTTGTCGGTCTAGTGGATGCCTGAAGGCTTCGCTGGAAATTCCTGTGTAAGTTGGCATAATTTAGGAAATTGGGAATTGGGAATTGGTCATTAGTCATTAGTCATTGGTCATTAGCAAAGGACGAAGGACAACTGACTAATGACAAAGGGCAAGATAATAGAAATGGGGCAATTGGAAGTAAAAGTCACTTTGTATGGAATTAAAAGCGTGTGATTGAGGCAGAAGTTCATTTGTCACTACATAACTTTTTGCGATCGCAAGCGGGGTTCCCTTCCTGGCCCCATCATTTGACGATGGCACGGTTGGTAGCACGCGCCTTACGCCTGGGACGTAGTGCCCTAATTCAAGTAGGAGCGGTTTCTGGCTATCAAGGGCGGTATCGCACAAGTTTTGTAGCATCAGCCCTAATGTGGCATGGCCCTGTAATTATTGTTGCTCAAGAAGCGGTGCAGCAACTTCTGCTGCGGGTGGAAATTCCCCGTTTACAGCAATGGCTACCAGCCAATAAATCGATTAGAACAGGTGACGCTTGGCCTGATGCTGAGTTCCAAGGGCTACTGTTAACCTCTCCAGAAGCTTGGTTAAGAGGACAATTTGCTGGTGGCGATCGCTTTCCCAAAGGCATCCCGACAATTATTGATGGGGTAGATGATCTCGAAGATTGGGTGCGTCATCAACTTACCCAAGATATTCAACCCCATGATTGGGATGAACTCATACTGGCTTGTCCAAATCAAGCTGAGGCAATTAGCGAAGCACGGGTACAACTGACACACGAACTTTTTCAGCATCCTGTTAATCCATATCAGTGCTATCTAATTTCACAGCCAGAAATAGATATTTTAAGCCGTCTTTATGCCGCTTTAGAGTCAGCACAATCACTGCCAGAACCTTGGAAACAATTCTGGCAACAATTTCAAACCCTTGATGAAAATCTCCCTTCCCCTGCTTCCCCTCCTCTCTTCTGGGCGACTATTGCCCATAGACAAGGTTTATTTTCTTTGCATTATGCCCCAATGGAATTAGGGGAAATCCTCTCACCTATTTGGCAGCGACAACCAGTAGTTTTAATTGGCAGCGCCATAGAACCGGAAACTGAGGCTCCTCTTTTTCGACAGCGCTTAGGTTTGGACGATTTAACTTGCCTAAAGTTTTCTTCGGAGAGTCAAGCAGAAGCAATTCAATTGTATGTACCCTATAAATTGCCTTTACCTAACACACCAGAATTTCAAGCGGCATTTATTCACAAAGTCCGTACATTGGTTTGTCTCAGTGCTACAGCGCCAGGGTTAACGGTTGTCTTGGTGGGAGATGTCCCATTAAAGGCTCAAGTGGCGGCAATTTTGGCTTCAGAATTTGGTTCGCGGGTGCAGGTAGAAAAAACTTGTTTAGATGAAAATGGTATTTTGATTAGCGGTTGGGAATTTTGGCGAGAACATCAACGAGTTTTGCCAGCACCCCATCTGTTAATTATTGCTACTCTGCCTTTACCATCCTTAGAAAATCCGCTTGTAGCAGGTAGGGTAGCTCTTTATAAGCGATCGCATCAAGATTGGTTTCGTTTATATTTATTGCCAGCAGCCTTAAGTGAATTACAAAGAGCGATCGCGCCAGTCCGAGAAAGTCAAGGTATTGTTGCTTTACTTGATAGTCGTGTAGTGAATCGTAGCTACGGCGCTCAAATTCTCTCTGCCTTAAGCCCCCTGGCACGCATTAACTATCTTGACCCCAGTCTGTTTTCTAATACCAATGAGGAAAATTCCGCTTAAAGTCATTTGTCCATGCCCAATTTACATTTTATGAAGGTAATACCATTCATTACCTCTTTATAGCCATAATTCCTGGCAAGATAAATTTAGAACCTAAGTAAAATTTGAGTTGCTGATTATGGGTGAAGCAAAGCGTCGTAAAACCACACAAGGGGAAACATACGGTCAAGAGGCTCGAATCTTGCCTTGGCTTCCCATCACAAAAACTCAAGCCGGACAATTTGTCAGTTGGACAACTCGTGGTGCCTGGATAGGCATTGGCCTTATGGTTGTAGCATGGGCAACTATCCGTTTTATCGGCCCAGCCTTCGGTTGGTGGGAAGTAGTCTACTAAATCCTGCTGTTAATTTTCTCACTCTAAAAGACCTTGAATCTTACTCCCCTTCGCTACAAGGGAAGGGGCTGGGGGTTAGGTCTTTATTGCACTAGTGAAAAAACATGACATCGTAGGGTAGCACAGCTGTGCTAACCTACAAATTTACTCTTTCTCCTTGGGATTTTCCCACAGGTTTGGTAGGTGTATGCTCCACGTCTTGGGTCTATCTTTGTAGTATGAAAAGAAGTACTTTCGACCTGAGATTATGCCCTCCTCTAAAAAACCCTTTACCTACCCATCCAGCCACAAAAGCAATCAAGTCGATAACTACCACGGTACTTCAGTCGCAGATCCTTACCGTTGGTTAGAAGATCCTGACTCTGAAGAAACAAGGACTTGGATTGAAGCCCAAAATAAAATTACTTTTGGCTACTTGAGCGAAATTCCTGCCAGGGAAAAAATTAAACAGCGCCTTACCAAACTTTGGGATTATGAAAAATATGGTATCCCTTTTAAAGAAGGTGAACGTTACTTTTATTTCAAAAATGACGGGCTACAAAACCAAAGTATCCTCTACACTCTGAAAACTCTCGAAGGCGAACCCAAAGTTTTACTTGACCCTAATAAACTGTCTGAAGACGGCACTGTTGCCCTTTCAGGATTATCTATTAGCGAGAATGGTCAATTTCTAGCTTATGGTCTATCCACCTCTGGATCTGATTGGCAAGAGTGGAAAGTACGCAATGTTGAAACTGGTGAAGACCTACAAGATCATTTAAAGTGGGTTAAGTTTTCTGGTGCATCGTGGACACACGATCATCAAGGTTTCTTCTACAGCCGCTACGATGAGCCGAATGAAAAAACTCAACTAGAAGATGTTAACTATTATCAAAAGCTCTACTATCATCAACTAAGTAAACCCCAATCAGAAGATGTACTAATTTATCATCGTCCTGACCAAAAAGAATGGGGTTTTAGCGGTGGTGTTACTGAAGATGGAAACTATTTAATAATTTCTATTTGGCTAGGTACTGACTCTAAAAATTTAGTTTTCTTCAAAGATTTAACTAATCCTCATGCTGAAGTCGTAGAATTAATTAACCAGTTTGAGGCAGATTACAGTTTTATTGACAATTATGATAGCGTCTTTTATTTTCGCACTGATTTAAATGCACCACGGGGAAGAGTTATTGCAATTGATACTAAAAACCCTGCGCCAGAAAATTGCCAAGAAATAATTCCTCAATCCGCAGAAACTTTAGAAAGTGTAGGCATACTTAATAACCAATTTGTTGCTGATTACCTCAAAGATGCTCATAGCCAAATTAAAATATTTGACCTCAAAGGTGCGTTTATTCGTGAGGTAGAATTACCTGGAATCGGTTCAGCAGGAGGCTTTGGTGGGAAGCGCCATGATACCGAAACGTTTTATACTTATACCAGTTTCACGATACCAGGAACTATCTATCGTTACGATATGATAACTGGTAAAAGTACTGTTTTTCGCCAGCCACAGGTAGATTTTAATCCAAAGGATTACGAAACAAAACAAGTTTTTTATGAAA
>NZ_JAYGHE010000040.1:40848-71662 GCF_034931145.1 Nostoc sp. UHCC 0252
GCAAAGATGGTACTAGAGTACCGATGTTTATTACCCACAAAAAGGGTATTAAATTAGATGGGAATAACCCCACTTATCTTTATGCTTATGGTGGTTTTAATAACTCAATGACACCTGGCTTTTCGGTGAGTCTGTTGGTGTGGATGGAAATGGGTGGTGTCTATGCTATGCCCAATATTCGCGGCGGTGGAGAATACGGCGAAGAATGGCATCAAGCAGGAATGAAGAATAAAAAGCAAAACGTCTTTGATGACTTTATTGGCGCTGCTGAGTGGTTGATTGCAAATAAGTATACTAAGACGCAGAAGCTAGCGATCGCAGGTGGTAGTAATGGTGGCTTATTGGTGGGTGCTTGCATAACACAACGCCCCGATTTGTTTGGTGCAGCAATACCCGCCGTCGGCGTGATGGATATGTTGCGGTTCCACAAATTTACTATTGGTTGGGCTTGGACTTCCGAATATGGTTCAGCAGATAATTCCGAAGAGTTTCCAGCGTTGTATGCTTATTCACCACTTCACAACATCAAACCAGATACAGCTTACCCAGCAACCTTAATTACCACAGCCGATCATGACGATCGCGTTGTTCCTGCTCATAGTTTCAAATTTGCCGCCGCTTTGCAAGAAACTCACGCAGGCGATGCGCCAACCTTAATTAGAATTGAGACTAAGGCAGGACATGGTGCAGGTAAACCCACAGCTAAAATTATCGAGGAAGCCGCAGACAAATGGGCTTTTTTAGTGCGTACTTTGGATATTGAAGTTTAGCAACTTTATAGGGTGGGTATTGCCCACTCTAGGAGGCTAAACTAACTGAATCAATAATCAAAAATAGACTTTAAAATCAAGTTTAGAACGCTTAAGTCCCAAGAATGATCTAAAATCTTAAAAATAATGCCTGCTTTTGTTGTGCAGCAATGTTTTCAGCTTTTGAGCAGATTAATTTAGCAAGCCCTAAGTACTGAAGAGCCACAAATTATGTTTTTACACATTTGGGATGCTCCCTATATTTCTCCTATTTCTCGGAGATAAGCAGGTCGGGGCATGAGTTGTCTAACAAGTGCAGCATCAGCCGTCCAAAACTCCGCAGACGCATTCTCAGCGCAAGCAAGAAAGGCGGCATCATAAAGGGTAGATAATCCGTATTTATCGGCAATTTTCCAGGTTATTGCTCTAATTGCCTCTTCTTCAATGTAATCAATAGGCAGCTCACAGAAGTCTTCAAAAAAACCTTGCGCTTCCTCTGTTGTAATTACTCCTATACGGGTTTTCTTTCTTAGCACAGATCCTACTTCTGCCCAAGCAAAAGCTGGAGCCACTAACCGTATACTCAGACTTAACGCTTCTGTTACTAGTTTTCTGGACTGGGGTTGATAAACTTCTGGTACAAGATAAGGAATCCAAACGCTGGTATCTAAACACAAAACTCTAGTCACGTCGCCCTTCGTCCTCTCTGAGGCTACGAATCAAATCTGTAGAAGCTGATTGTATCCCCGTTTTAGCTTTCACGATTTCGCTGCGATCAATTATTCGTTGATGGGCTGCCCATCCCCTGCGGCGGCTTACCTCACGTTCCAAAGCCTCAACCACTAAATCATTCAAGGATTCACTACTCTCTTTAATCTTCTTAGCTTTGACAAGTAAATCAGCCGGAAACCGAATTGTTAGGGCTTCGCGTTCCATATCGATTCATGCAACCAAATATTGATACCATTTATTATAACCGCTCTATGGCACAGTCTCCAATCATTTCACCTGTTGCCTTGAGTTCAATCGCTTGCTGATACCACTTACCCAACACACTTAGTATTGACTGCTTGATCAATTCGAAAAAGGCGATCGCTTCTACTTCTGGGTAAGGTGTATCCTAAATGCTGCAATGTCACTATCTTGAAATGCACGCAGCACCAATCGTTGTGTTTCTATGCTGATTGAAGCTTGAGAGATGACTTAGCATTAAATAATTATGTAAAAGCGATTTCCCATTGCTTATGAAGCTACGTTCATATATGCTTATAGGATTTTTCCTCAGCCTTATTTTAACTATCGTGCCGTTTTCGGGCAATTTGATCAATGCTGCAACACCGACAGCCGCACCTGTATCTGCTGCCTCATTCACCCAAGGGGTACAAAAAACGGTGTTGGACAACGGCTTAACGGTGCTAACGAAAGAAGTGCATACTGCTCCAGTGGTAAGTGTGCAAGTTTGGTATAAAGTCGGTTCCCGTAACGAGATTAAGGGAGAAAATGGCATTTCTCACCAGCTAGAACATTTGATGTTTAAGGGTACAACTGCCCGTCCAGTACAGTTTGGTAGGTTGTTTAGTGCCTTGGGTAGCCAGTTCAATGCTTTTACTAGTTATGACGAAACAGCTTACTTTGGCACGGTGCAACGAGACAGACTCGAAGCATTGTTAACACTGGAAGCCGATCGCATGGCAAACTCCTTAATTGGGCCTGAACAACTAAAGAGTGAAAAGCGGGTAGTGATCTCTGAGTTACAGGGGTACGAAAATTCACCAGCCTACCGTCTAGATCGGGCAGTGATGCGAGATGCTTTCCCTACGAGAGCTTATGGCTTATCTGTGGGAGGGACAAAAGCTGATGTAGAAAAATTCACGGTGGAACAGGTGCGGAATTATTACCAAACCTACTACAGCCCAGACAATGCCACGTTGGTAATTACGGGAGATTTTGCCACAGAACCTGTACTCAAAGTTGTTAAAGAAACTTATGGGAAGTTGACAAAACGAGGAAACGAAGAAAAGAGAACACGGGAAAATGTCGCCCCGTCTCCTCCAGTTGCCTCTACTACTAAAAAAGCACCGATTGTTTTGAAGCAACCTGGAAGTGCGGCACTACTGCAAGCTGTGTATCCGTTACCAGATATCAAGCATCCTGATGTGCCGGCAATTGATGTGATGGATGCCATTCTTACAGGTGGACGTAGCTCTAGACTTTACCAGGCTTTGGTAGAATCTGGACTTGCTAGTTCAGTGAGTGGCAGTGCTGCCGAACTTATCGAACCAGGTTGGTATGACATTAGTGCTACGGCGGCTCCAGGTCAAGAGTTAGGGAAAATTGCCCAGGTGCTGCAAGAATCTTTAGGAAAGTTGCAACAGCAGCCCGTCACCACTGAAGAACTGAACCGGGCGAAAACGCAATTGCAAGCATCGTATATCTTGGGTAATCAAGACATCACTAGTCAAGCTACCCAACTGGGATATTACGAAACGATCGCAGGTGATTATCATTTTATTGAACAGTATTTGGCTGCGATCGCTAAAGTCACCCCAGCCCAAGTACAGAAAGTAGCCAAAACTTATCTAAATCCCGCTAAACAAACCATTGGCTTCTTTGAGCCAACTCAACCAGATGGTAAACCAGGGACTTCTAGCGCTGGTTCTGGGCGCACAGTAGAAAATTTCAGCCCAGGTAAGCCTGTAGATCCAGCAGAACTGGCTAAGTATCTGCCACCTGCCACATCAACAGCAGATTCAGGCAAACAATCACTACCAGAAGAGTTTACCTTAAATAATGGTTTGCGGGTTTTGTTGTTGCGCGATCGCAACCTCCCCACCATTAACCTGAGTGGACAAATCGACGCTGGTACTGAATTTGACGGCAATCAAAAAGCTGGATTAGCAAATCTGACCGCCGTCAGCTTAATGAATGGGACGAAGACTAAAAATGCTCTTACCCTAGCAAAAACCTTAGAAGACCGGGGAGCTGGTTTGGGCTTCAGTGCCAGCCGCGAGGGAGTTAGCGTTAGCGGTGAGGGACTTTCAGCGAACTTGCCGATATTGATTCAAACTCTAGCAGATGTGTTAGAAAACGCCACTTTCCCAGCCGAACAGTTAGAACTGAGTCGCCAACGGGCATTGACAAGTCTTAAAGTCAAGTTAGATGACCCCGCAGGTTTAGGAAGACAAGTATTCCAGCAGGCAATTTACCCAGAAAATCATCCATTTTATAGCTTTCCCACAGCCGAGAGCTTAAAAAACATTACTCGTGATGATTTGCTTGGCTTCTACCAGACACACTACCGACCAGATAACACAACGATCGCAATAGTTGGAGACTTTGAGCTAGTTAAGGTAAAAGCGTTGCTAAATCAGGCGTTTGACAAATGGCAAGCTACAGGAAAGCCACCTGTACTCAAAATACCATCCGTGCCATTACCGCAAACTTCGACACGTTTAAACAAGGTAATTCCCGGTAAAGCAGAGGCTGTTACCTACATCGGCTACAACGGCATTTCTCGGAAAGACCCGCGTTATTATGCAGCACTGATACTGAATCAAATTTTGGGTGGTGATACCTTAGCGAGCCGCTTGGGTACGGAAGTGCGCGATCGCCAGGGTTTAACCTACGGTATTTATAGCGGTTTTGCCGCCGGAATCAACCCCGGCCCGTTCTTGATTCAGATGCAGACTGCTCCTCTTGATACCCAAAAGGCGATCGCCAGTACTATCGCTTTACTTAAACAGTTACGCGAACAAGGAGTAACTGAGGCTGAATTAAACACGGCAAAACGCTCAATTAGCAATAGCTACCCCGTGGATTTAGCTAATCCCAGTAATGTATCAAGCATAATTTTGGATAATGCTGTCTTGGGACTTTCACGCTCAGAAATCCGAGACTTTCCCCAACGCATTCAAGCAGTCACTATGACTCAAATGCAACAGGCAATTGAGGACTTAATTAAGCCAGAAAATCTGGTAATTGTCACCGCCGGCCCTGGAGATACAGTACCCAAAGGCAGTTAATTAACTTAGTTAATTTTAGATTTTGGATTGAAGAAAAATCTAAAATCCGAAATCTAAAATTGAATTGTTTTCGCTATATCATTGTTTTCCAGATTTTATCGAAGAAGAATTCAGAATTCAGGAGCCAGAATCCAGAATGGATTCTGTTAGGACTTACGCATTGACAAGAACTCGTAAATATGAACAAGTTAAAAACCACATCTTTCGTAAGGGCACAGCATTGCTGTGCCCCTACAGCATGGCCTATTTACGATCGCCTCCGGCGGGCGGGTACGCCATCGCAGGATAATTAAAAAAAGCCTGAAACAACGGATTTTCGTTAATTCACATCACGATGCATTTGTACAGTGCGTAAGTTCTATCTGTGTTTAAAACCCCCGATTTTAGACGCGCGTGTTCGCTCTTAGCGTCTCCCCTTGGGAGAAGAAAAAATTCTTTCCGTAGCTGTTACCCCTGACTTGACTGCTGGCGTATTCTGAATTCTGAATCCTGAATTCTGTCTTCTCCCTCCTTCTTATTCTTCCTTTTTCTTTTCTTCCAAATTAGTTATTTTTGTATTTTGCATTAAAATATAATTTTCTTGACTTTGTTGTTCTTGTTTCTTCTCTTGAACAACTTGAGTAGCATATATTTCCACATCTCGTTGAATAATATCTTCTACATTACCTGCAAAAACATTAAACGCCTGTTCGTGGCTTGTATAACTACGATAAGGGCCTGTTAACTGGGAAAATTGCCACCCTTGAGTTTTCAAAGATTCGACTGTCCGGCGATAATGTCGCCAACGTTCTCCATAATGAAAAAACTCTTCAACAGCAGCGCTAATAGCAACTACTTGGCTCAAACCAAAGGTTGCCCAGACAATGGCATTCTTGGCTCTATCGTTAACTTGTTGAGTAGTGCTAATGCTTAGACTTACCAATGCTGGGAGAATTACACCACCAATAATAGTTGTTATCCGTAACTGATAATGGCGATCGCGTGATAAATTCGCCTTTGCTTCCATCCAGAGTACTTGGTCTAACCAGCGCGATCGCAAAAAATGTTTTTGCACATCGGCTAAGTTCATACCTTCAAATAACTTGTTAAAATCTTCCTTTAAAAATTCCTGATAACTATCTTTTTTTGCCATTATTCACTCCTAATTAGAAAGCAAATCTTTAATTATCTTGCCGAAATTTTTAACTCCCTTCTCTATATCTATTAAATTGACGTATTGTAATATACCAGATTTAGCCAAATTTTTAGCTCGCTCATCAGTAGCTTCTCCACGCAAGGCATTTGCAAGGATATCTGCGGTTCTACCACTACCAGCAATCACAACAACTAACCTTCCGGTATTAACGCTAGAAAATGCATCCTCAAAGGTAATCTCACCACCGTTTAAAAGTACAGTCAGTGAAGGTGAATTACCAGCTAACACAGTTGCAACGCGAGATATCCAAGGAGACTCATCACCCCAATTATTGCCAGGAACCAGTACAAAATGAGTATGGTTTGGCTCTAACGGTGTCAAATCAGCAGCAGGTTCTTGTTGATTAGGTAAAGCCACTTTGTTTTCGGGTGTTACACCAATCAAAGCAAACTTAGCACCTATTTGGGTACGAGCCTCACCCATCAATTTCATCACTCCCGCATCCGTACCTCCATCGACAACATAAGCCCCCAAACTTTCGGCAATGGGGGCTAAAACTTCCCTAAACAAACGTTTAATGCGGAGAAAGTCAGCTTCACTGATGTTACTTGCACCCCCCACCACGACTAAAACAGAACGCGAACCGTCAAGCCCTATTTGCTTAAGTACATCTGGTAATTCGGCTTGTCGATCGGCTCGAATCGCTAATGCTGTTTGTCCACTATCAAAAGTAAGTTCCAAACAATTTTTCATTTATCAAAAATACTGATTGCTTAAGTTTTCCAGGGTAGAACTTCGCAGTCATGTTTCGCAAGAGTTGTATTACCGACAGTTAATTGCCGAAGCGGGCTGATGGAGGAGCTATGTCTCCGACGGGCTACGCCTACGCAAACAGTTTCAAAAAGCAACGTTATGATAATTAATGCATTAATCAAGCTTACGCCTAATAATAAATAAGTTGGCATAAAAAAACCTCCAAGTACGGAGATGATTAATCGCCTCTGTAGAACTGTTAGGTGCTGTGCCTAAGCCAAATCGACGTTGTACAAATTTCCATAAGGATAATTAGAAGTGACTAGGACTAATTCAGATTTTCTTTCCTCCAGTGATCCAGCGATCGCCGATCTAATCAACGACGAACTACAGCGTCAGCGAGATCACTTGGAGTTGATTGCTAGCGAAAACTTTACCTCTGCTGCGGTATTGGCGGCTCAAGGTTCGGTATTGACAAATAAATATGCTGAGGGATTACCTGGTAAACGCTACTACGGCGGTTGTGAGTTTATCGACAAAATTGAGAAACTAGCGATCAATCGCGCTAAACAGATATTTGGTGCTGCTCATGCCAATGTGCAACCCCATTCTGGCGCACAAGCCAATTTTGCAGTATTCCTATCGCTGCTGGAACCAGGCGACAAAATTATGGGGATGGATTTGTCTCATGGGGGACATCTCACCCACGGTTCACCCGTAAATGTCTCAGGTAAGTGGTTCCAAGTTAGCCACTACGGTGTGAGCCAACAAACAGAACAACTTGACTACGATCAAATTCGAGAGCTGGCGTTGAGGGAGCGTCCTAAGCTCTTAATTTGTGGTTATTCGGCTTATCCCCGGATAATTGACTTTGCAAAATTCCGTAGTATTGCTGATGAGATCGGCGCTTATTTACTTGCCGATATTGCTCATATTGCTGGCTTAGTTGCTAGTGGTCTTCATCCTGATCCCATTCCTCATTGTCATGTAGTAACAACAACTACACATAAAACTCTCCGTGGCCCTAGAGGTGGTTTAATCTTGACCAGTGACGCAGAACTAGGTAAAAAGCTAGATAAATCTGTTTTTCCTGGTACTCAGGGCGGGCCATTGGAACACGTTATTGCTGGTAAAGCAGTGGCTTTTGGAGAAGCCCTAAAGCCTGAATTTAAAACCTATTCTGCCCAAGTAATTGAAAATGCTCGTGCTTTAGCAGAACAACTACAAAATCGAGGTTTAAAGCTAGTGTCAAATGGCACTGACAACCATTTAATCCTCGTGGATTTACGATCTGTTAATCTAACAGGTAAGCAAGCCGATCAGCTAGTCAGTACTGTAAATATTACTGCAAATAAAAATACCATTCCCTTTGACCCGCAATCGCCATTTGTTACCAGTGGATTAAGATTAGGTTCACCTGCAATGACCACGCGGGGCTTAGGAGCAGCAGAATTTACCGAGATTGCAAATATTATTAGCGATCGCCTACTTTCTCCAGATTCCGACGTAGTAACCCAAGATTGTCGGCAACGGGTAGCATCATTGTGCGATCGCTTCCCCTTATATCCTCACCTGGAAATTCCTGTACCAGCACTAGCATAATTGGGCATGGAAAAGAGGCAGATGGGCAGGGTGCGGGGGGCAGAAGGGAAAAATCTTCTCCCTTGCTCCCTGCTCCCTGCTCCCTGCCCCCCACTCCCTAGTCCCCATTCCCCATTCCCAATCCAATGAGTGCAGAAATTATTTGTGTTGGTACTGAATTGCTGTTAGGAGATATCCTCAACGGCAATGCTCAATTTTTGGCGCAACAATTAGCGCAGCTAGGTATCCCCCACTACTATCAAACAGTAGTTGGGGATAATCCAGAACGGTTAAAGCAAGTTATAGAAATTGCTATTTCTAGAGCGCAAATTCTCATTTTCACTGGTGGACTCGGCCCCACACCAGATGACCTTACCTGCGAAACCATCGCCGATTTTTTTAAAACCCCTTTGGTAGAAAATCCAGAAATCATCGAAGACATAACCCAAAAATTCGCCCAACGAGGTCGAGTTATGTCACCAAGTAACCGTAAGCAAGCTTTGATTCCCCAAGGTGCAGAAATTCTCCCCAACCCCACAGGAACAGCACCCGGTATCATCTGGCAACCCCGCCCTGAAATCACGATTTTTACCTTTCCTGGTGTTCCCAGTGAAATGTACCCAATGTGGGAAGAAACAGCCGTCCCGTTTCTCAAAAGTCAAGGTTGGGGCAAAGAAATTATTTACAGCCGGAGTTTAAAGTTTTGGGGTATTGGTGAATCTGCTTTGGCGGAAAAAGTTTCTTCCTATTTGAAGTTGCCAAATCCCACAGTAGCCCCTTATGCAGGTAAAGGGGAAGTAAGATTGCGAGTTTCTGCTAAAGCCACTTCCGAAGCAGCCGCAGCAGACCTAATTGCGCCCATTGAAAAACAACTTAAAGAAATTGCCGGACTAGATTTCTACGGCGTTAATAATGATACTCTTGCTTCCGTGGTCGGTGAGTTATTGCGGGCATCAAAAGAAACGCTTTCGGTGGCAGAATCTTGCACTGGTGGCGGTTTAGGGCAAATGTTGACTGAGATTTCTGGGAGTTCTGATTACTTTTGGGGTGGAGTTATTTCTTATGACAATTCGGTGAAGGTTAGACTGCTGGGGGTTAACCAGGAAGATTTAGATAAATTTGGGGCGGTAAGTGCAACTGTTGCAGAGCAAATGGCAATTGGAGTCAAAACTCGCCTTGCAACAACTTGGGGATTGAGTATTACTGGTATTGCTGGCCCAACTGGAGGGACAGATACGAAGCCAGTGGGTTTAGTTTACGTTGGTTTAGCTGGGCCAAAGGATGAAGTAGCAAGTTTTGAGTATCAGTTTGGCACAGTGCGGGGTCGCGCTTTAATTCGTCATGTCAGCGCGAATGCAGCTTTGGATAATTTACGGCGGAAGTTGTTAACGAGGAAGGATGAAAAACTATCATATTAATATCTTCTAAGTAGGTAAACATAATTAATTACACAATGTCATTGCGAATGCAGCGAAGCGAAATGAAGCAATCGCAAGGGCTGGGATTGCTATCTCTACGAGACGCTCCGCGAACGCTTCGCTTGCAATGACTGTAATTATTTTGCGTAGTTACTTATAGTCAGTTAAGAAGATGAGGGCTATATTGCTGATATTCCTGATTTGAAATACTGTTCAGCGTTTGGTTCAACTGAAGAATAAGCACTTCATGAAGTTTTGAAAGCAAAAGAAGCATGGTTAGATGCTGCGAAAAAGGAGGGAAAACTAATTCCTGAAGCGAGATATCGTCCTGCTATTTACCAGATAGCCTCATGATTATCAGAGAGGCGATCGCACTTGGTATAGAGGTTGCGATCGCCTTTGATAAAAAATCTTAATACCAATATTCAGATTATTTGATTGCAGCTAAATCATAGTTTAACTTTTTGTTAATAAAATCTATTACCTTAAATAGAGCGGCGTGAATAATTCAAGGTTTGTAGTGTTCGCGCAACGTAGCCCTGACTACGAACTGATATCAATATTTTTTACATTACTTAATCTAGTTTGATTTATTCCCACCGACTTACTTAGGGGTTGCTAGTGTAATTACCCATCCAGATGAGCAATTTTTTGACATTGCGCTAGTATAAGGTACGGCAAAATCACTAGCAAGAACTTAGTTCAATTATTCCCACCCACTAAATTACAAGTAACATTTAACACGATGAAATTTTAGCCATCAGTTATCCAACTCCTACCCATCAGCACAATTAATCACGGGATCGCTTGCTGTATTCTTCATGATTTGTTACAAAAGTACAAAGAACTTCTAGAGACTAAAAACCAAATGTTCGGCGGACTTACTGGTTTACAAAATCCTAAAGGCACTGATTGGGGAGAGCGGATGCTCAATACGGTCGCCAGCCAAACGATTCGCCACCTGTTCACGCAAAGCGAGTCAGTAGAAGTCTCTGTGCGCTGCTACCCCTCCAGCAAACTGTTGCAAGGCAGCATTGATAGCTTCAAAATGAGCGGTCGTGGCTTGGTGATTCGGAAAGATTTTGCGGTAGAAGAGATGTCTTTTGAAACCGATGCTGTGGCTATTGACTTTGGCTCGGTTTTAAGCGGCAAACTCAATCTTAAGCAACCTACTCAAGCGATCGCTCAAGTAACTTTATCAGAAACAGGGATCAACCAAGCTTTTAGTGCGGAACTGGTGAAAAAGCGCCTGCTTAACCTCTCCGTACCCTCTCTGACAGCATTATCTGGCGGTGAACCAGTCTCCTTTACGGAAGTTCAGGTACAGCTATTGCCAGGAAATCGCTTACAGCTTGTAGCAAAAGCAGATTTAAATAATGGCGAACTCATTCCCCTCAAAATGAGCCTAACTTTAGGCATTGAAAGACGGCGGCGAGTTTCTTTCAAAGATCCAAAAATCGAACTTGACCAAGTGCCAGAAGCACAACGGGAAATCTCGCAAACCCTGAGCGTGGCGCTGGTAGAAATTTTAGATAATATGGTTGACTTAGATCGTTTTGACCTTGATGGAGTGAAAATGCGACTCAACCGATTAGAAACTGAAGGCCAAAAACTTATTTTCAGTGGATATGCTGAAATTGAACGTATTCCAAATAGTGCTTGATACGAGATAAACACGTAAAAATGCAAACTAAAGTTTTCCTGAACAGCTTTGCTTGAAACTTTATACAGATTAAATACTGCCTAGAATTATCTAGGCGGTAGCTTAAATATTTAACCCAAGCTGTAGGTTATCAAATTCGGGACGTATCTTTATGATGGATTTAAGCGATCGCTTTTTATGTTTTAATCCCTAATAGGGTTTTAGTTAATCGCAATTTAGCTTTTCAAATGATGAATTAACCTTGCTGCGTGTTTCAATCCCTAATAGGGATTTTAGTTAATTGCAATATATTCTTCACTGCGTAGCGCTTCTATGATTCTGTAGTTTCAATCCCTAATAGGGATTTTAGTTAATTGCAATTTCCCAGCATACACAAACAAGGCTCAACAGTACTTCTCGTTTCAATCCCTAATAGGGATTTTAGTTAATTGCAATTTCTTCTCCGTAGTCCGTGCGGTTCCCCCAACTACGTTTCAATCCCTAATAGGGATTTTAGTTAATTGCAATACCAAGAATTACCGCTCTACACAACTTTTCGCAAGTTTCAATCCCTAATAGGGATTTTAGTTAATTGCAATCCGTCCTTAGCGGATTAGAACTGGTAGCTGGTCAGTTTCAATCCCTAATAGGGATTTTAGTTAATTGCAATTATAGCGTTCTTGTAGCATTGATTGGGCGATCGTTTTGTTTCAATCCCTAATAGGGATTTTAGTTAATTGCAATACTCTATTCGATATCCTTCATTTAGAGATGCTGATTCGTTTCAATCCCTAATAGGGATTTTAGTTAATTGCAATATAAAATTTATCATTTTAGAATGGCTTGCAAATTTCGTTTCAATCCCTAATAGGGATTTTAGTTAATTGCAATTTGAATACAGCTTTAATGATGGACAAAAACAACTTGTTTCAATCCCTAATAGGGATTTTAGTTAATTGCAATTCATCAAAGAAAATTGTCAGTTGTCCGTTGTCACTTGTTTCAATCCCTAATAGGGATTTTAGTTAATTGCAATTCTGGATAAACTTGATCGACCTCATCCCACGCCTGTTTCAATCCCTAATAGGGATTTTAGTTAATTGCAATCTGGCGTAACTGCTGAAATGGCGCAATTAGAGCGTCAAGTTTCAATCCCTAATAGGGATTTTAGTTAATTGCAATAAGCCGCAACAGTGCGCGGTGGTTCAACCATAGTACGTTTCAATCCCTAATAGGGATTTTAGTTAATTGCAATTCTAAAAGTTTTACCGCCTTTGGGATATCTCAGCGTTTCAATCCCTAATAGGGATTTTAGTTAATTGCAATATAATCTACGTCACGAACCTGGGATTACAGTTCCCGTTTCAATCCCTAATAGGGATTTTAGTTAATTGCAATCTACTTCAGGCTTACTACTTCTTAGCGGCATTTCAGTTTCAATCCCTAATAGGGATTTTAGTTAATTGCAATTAAGAAAAAAGGAATAGATATAGAGGAAAACAAAGTTTCAATCCCTAATAGGGATTTTAGTTAATTGCAATTTTGATGAGCAAGTTGATAAGCAATTCAGGTACTTGTTTCAATCCCTAATAGGGATTTTAGTTAATTGCAATTTGGTTCTCGCCAATCAGATAAGCAATTCTATGTTTATGTTTCAATCCCTAATAGGGATTTTAGTTAATTGCAATATCGGCTAGCTTGCAGCAGGATTCTGGCTTTTAAGTTTCAATCCCTAATAGGGATTTTAGTTAATTGCAATTTTCGATCGGAATGATATGTAAATCTGCCCAGTCTGTTTCAATCCCTAATAGGGATTTTAGTTAATTGCAATATAGCAAAGTTAAATGCTCCACCTTCACCATTACGTTTCAATCCCTAATAGGGATTTTAGTTAATTGCAATCGCTTGCGTCTGAAAGCTTTGTGTTATTTGGTTTTCAAGGTTCAATAGCGCGAATGCAAAAATCATAACACGATGGTTTGTAATTTGACCAGATGTAAATTGCTGAAATGCAGTCTAGATAAGGTGCGCGGATGCTTAAGGAATGTATTCGCTCTCAAGTGCTTACATATAAGGCAATACAGCCATTTTTTTGCCCATCCCCTCATTAACACCTACCCATCCGCGCTTTTTTGCAAAAAACTATTCTGATTACAAAACCTACTTTAGTTGAATGATAACTAGTTTTCTACTTCAAAGCGATCGCTAAAAATCTTACATGAAGCGATCGCTTAACAACTTGGGCTATTTAGGTTTTAAAAGAATCAGGAGTTATTGATTATAAATTGTAATTAATTTTCACCTATAACTCCTAACTCCTAACTTTCTACCTTCCCACACCTACATATTGGAATCCAGCGCGGATCATTGCTTCAGGATCGAGGAAGTTACGACCATCAATGATAACCGGATGAGCCATCAATTTTGCCATCTTCACATAGTCAAGAGTGCTGAACTGCTGCCATTCAGTGACGAGTACTAAAGCATCGCAGCCATCAGCTAGTCTTTCGGCATCGGTTTCTACCAGCACACCAGAAAGCCCATGACGCAAACCTGTTTGGGAAACGATGGGGTCGTAGGCTTTAACTTTGGCTCCCAGTCGGTTTAGCTGCTCAATTAGGTTGAGGGCTGGAGCGTCGCGCAAGTCATCGGTATCTGGCTTAAAGGTCAGTCCGAGTAGCCCGACTGTTTTACCTTTGAGGATTTTCAGAACTTGTTGGAGTTTCTCTAAAGCAATCAAGCGTTGGCGTTCGTTGACACTAACGGCAGATTTTAGTAGCTGGGCTTCATAACCATAGTCATCAGCAGTGTGAATCAGAGCGGAGACATCTTTGGGAAAGCAGGAACCACCCCAGCCGATACCAGCTTGTAAAAACTTGTTACCAATGCGGGAGTCTAGACCGATACCTTTGGCTACTTGAGTGACATCAGCACCGACGCGATCGCAAATATTAGCAACTTCGTTAATAAAACTAATCTTAGTCGCTAAGAAGGCATTGGCGGCGTATTTAATCATCTCCGCCGAACTCAGGTCTGTTGCCAGAATTGGTACTGGGGGTAAAGATTGATCTTCAGCGTACTTGCGCTCCACAATTGGGGCATAGAGTTGTTTCATTAGAGCTACTGCTCTTTGACTATTGCCTCCGAGTACAATGCGATCGGGGTTGAAGGTGTCGTGAACTGCTGAACCTTCACGCAAAAATTCTGGATTGCTCACTACATCAAACTCGGCTGCAAACTCAGGTAATTTATCATCACTTGGTACACCACCTGCGGGTACAAGTGTTTTCTGCCGCTCTGCAACACCATCTAGAACTAGCATCCGTACCCAGTCACCTGAGCCAATAGGGACTGTAGATTTATTCACAATCACCTTATAACCACCGTTGAGATTTTCTCCAATCCCACGGGCTACAGCTTCGACGTAACGAGTATCACTTTCACCAGTGGGTAAAGGTGGTGTTCCCACTGCAATAAAGAGAATTTCTCCGTGGGCAACTCCAGCTGCAAGATCGCTTGTAAAATGAATCTTCTCTGTTTGAATCGCAGACTGCATAATCTCTGAAAGTCCCGGCTCAAAAATTGGGGACTGTCCAGACTTCATTAGCTTAACTTTTTCTTCGTTATTGTCTACGCAAATTACATCGTGCCCAATATGAGCCAAGCAAGCACCTGTAACTAGACCAACGTAACCAGTACCAATCACGCAAACACGCATTCTTTGACTCCCTAACTTATTTGGGTGTAGTTTTCAAAAAGAAGTTATCAATATGACACTTAACACACTAGTAGTAAACTCAGCAACTAAGCATACTAGCTACCCTTCGGGTGAGCCTGCATGAAAATTCAGAGCAATGCTAGGCGCTGCTTAGTTGATTGAATTATTGACATCGCCTTGAATGCGATCGCGGAAATCTTCTATTGTCAGTTTTAACCCCTCTTGCAGAGGAATGGTAGGTTCCCAATTTAACCAAGTCTTTGCCTTGGTAATATCAGGCTGGCGACGGCGGGGATCGTCCGAGGGTAGTGGCTCGAACTTAATTTGCGCGTCTGGGTTGATCATGTTCTGCACAGCTTGCGCCAATTGCAAAATCGTGTATTCACCAGGATTGCCCAAATTGACTGGGCCAATATAGTCACTATTCATCAGGCGGATGAATCCTTCTACCAAATCGGAAACGTAGCAGAAACTACGAGTTTGTGAACCATCACCGTACACGGTTAAAGGATTACCCCGCAAGGCTTGAACTATAAAGTTACTCACCACCCGACCATCGTTTTCTAACATTCTTGGCCCGTAGGTGTTAAATATCCGAACAACTCGAATATCAACTTTATTTTGTCTGTAGTAATCAAATGCTAGAGTCTCAGCAATTCTTTTACCTTCGTCGTAGCACGAACGTATCCCAATAGGATTAACGCTACCCCGATACTCTTCAGGTTGGGGATGAACTTCTGGATCTCCGTATACTTCGCTCGTTGAAGCCAAGAAAAACCTAGCTTTCACACGTTTAGCCAGCCCCAACATATTCAGGGTTCCCATAACGTTGGTTTTAACGGTTTTAACTGGGTTGTACTGGTAATGTACTGGTGAAGCAGGACAAGCTAAATGATAAATTTGATCCACTTCTAACCGAATTGGTTCGGTAATATCGTGGCGGATCAGTTCAAAGTACGGATGACCTAACCATTTAAGAATGTTACGTTTATGACCGGTGTAAAAATTATCTAAGCATATTAATTCATGCCCATCATTCATTAGTCGGTCGATGAGATGGGAACCAATAAACCCAGCACCGCCCGTCACCAAAATTCTCATAGTTTCCCAGTTATTTACAAATATTTTCAGTAGCTATTGCACTTACTTTTAGATTACCCAGCTTGGGGGCAAAAATACAGAATTCAAAAAAGAACAAGTATTTAATCAAAAAGTGTTGTTGAACTTACTTATTTTACAGTTATAGTTTTGTGATGTTTTTACCTGCTTTTTTAACAATTTAACTAGCAAAATAACAAACTTAGCCTCAATATTGTCAATCTTCTACTTAAAGTTCATCAAATCTTCAATAATATAAAGTGTTTATGGTTACTACTGTTCTCATCTGGATCTAAATCAGCAGAAAATAGACTATAGGAATGTACAAACATCCCTACAGTCTATCGATTGATTGCAGATTGTAGCGCCAGTTCACTCAGATGGACTGAAATCTGCCCATTATTATACAGCAGACGTAATGCTATTGACCGTGTTAGACATAACTACATTTGTGGTTTGAGTGCGCTGCGGTTCTCCAAGCATGACGATGGAGCAGGTGATTTGTCTGGCTAACTGGGTTGTAACATCACTAATGGCTAACCCTCCAGGACTGGTACGATTGTGTATAAAAGGTAAAACTACTAAATCATATAATCGTGCTGCCTGTAAAATGGCTTGGGCAACATTTTCATGAGCGATAATTTGGATTTCTGGGGCATTAGCCAAAGCTAAATTAGACACCATTAGAGAGAGATGCGATCGCCTCCAAGCAATTTTGCTGGAACTAGTGCGGCGATCGCACACATTTAGCACGGTAATATGGCTCTGATTTGCTTCCGCCAACATCTGGGCAAATTGTACAGGCTGTAATATAGGTGCTGCTAAGTTTTCCACCGGTACTAAGATGCGCTGGATTTTTTTCGGTGATTCTACTAAACGTGTCACCGCTACTGGACAATGTGATGCCCAAAGCACCCCATCAATTACATTTCCAAATAAACGCGCTCGTAACCCAGTCCGTTTACCCCAACCCATAACAATTAAATTAGCCTTTTGTTCGCGGGCGGCTCGGCTAATTCCTTGAGCAAAGGCATCATCGATTCGCAGCATTGGTTCTGCGGTAACACCTAATAATCGACTGTGTGCCGTGGCTTTGGTCAATAATTGCTCACTACGTTGGAGAGAAACTTCTAACTGCGGTGCATCCATGTGAGCAGCAGCATTAGCGATCGCCAGTGGTATGATTTTTCCCTGGGACTGACGTGCTAATAAGGCCGCCATTTCAATCAAATGCTGTTCGGTATGAGGATTATAAACAGGTACAACTATTGTAAAAGCACTATCTGTTTCTGGTGCATTCTGGTCAGGTAGAGGCGTTGCTGGATCTTGGGTTGGTAAGGAATTCAAGCCAACAGCTATTCGATTGGTAATCAACGGCCCCAAGGTTGATGTAACAACCATTAAAACAATGACACTGTTTAATATTTCTAGTGGAAGCAACCCAGCCCGATATCCCACTAACGTAGCTGCTAAAGTTGTACCAACCTGGGGAAGTGATAGCGACCAGATGGTTAGGGTTTCTCGCCATTTGTAGCGGTAAACGAGTTTTGTAAATAAAGCTGCAATTAATTTACTGATAATCAAACCGACTATCATCAACAGGGTTAACTTGAGCGTGCCCAAGTTGTTCACAAAGGCGGGTAGATCGATCAGTAAGCCAAGGTCAACAAAGAAAATGGGAATAAACAGTACACTGCCAATAAATACTACCTTTTCTTTGACCGGGCCTTCACCCACAGCTTCATTTACTGCCAAACCCGCTAAAAAAGCACCAACAATTTTTTCTATGCCAATCAATTGAGCGCCCACGGCCGCCAGAAAGACAGAAAGCAATACAAACAAAAACTTGTTTCCTTCGTCATCTCCAGACCGCTTGAAAAATTCCTTGCCTGCCCAATCAAAGCCTGTAACAACGGCAACCGAGTAAATAGTTAACCGGCCGCATAAGGTAAGTAGTTCAGCAAAGCTGAATACGCCATCATGAGCGATGCCAACACAAACGGCTAATATCAGTACTGCGCCAATATCTGTAAAAATCTTAGCTCCAATTGCGGCAGTAACAGCTTCATTGTTTACCACTCCTAAACGGCTGATGATGGGATATGCCAAAAGGGTATAGGAAACGAATAAAGAGCCAATTAAGATTGCAATATTCCAGCCATAGCCTAAAATCAACCCTAATAAGGTTCCCATTGCTAGGGGAACAGTGAAAGTCAAGCTAGCAAACCCAAAGGCACGACTTTTTTGCCGACGAAACTTTTCTAAATCGACTTCCAGCCCTGCGACAAACAGCAAATAAATTAACCCAATGTCTGATAGCAGGTTAATCATCGGTGAGTCAGACTGAAATAGATGCCAGCCTGAAGGCCCAAGTACTAGCCCTGAGAAAACCAAACCTACTAATCCTGGTAATCTTAGCCGCTCAAACAGGATGGGGATAACTAAGATAACCACCAGCAAAATAGCAAAGGGAACAATTGGTTCCTTGCCAAGAACTTGGGAATTTGGTTCCAGAACAAGAACTTGTGATATGAGTTCCATCATGTAGGAATTGAAGGGGCTATGGTGAAACTGCGATTACCTTGGGGCGATCGCCTGATGGATATAAATAAATAGAGAAGCCACCTGACGAAAAATTAAAAAATTAAAAATATCAATTTACACTAACTAGGTAATTGTTTAAGAACTAACTACCTACGGATGGATTTGACTTAAAATAAACCGCAAGCGATCGTAGTCGTCTTTAAGTAGCACGCTCAGGTTACGTCCAGCTTTAATTAGCCATTCTCGGTCAGCTTTGCGTAACTGGTATACATCTCGGATGGCAGCTGCGGTTAAAGATTCGACTGGCGCACCGTTAATACAAAGCAGTGTCCGCAAAAAATCTAGTTCTTCAGTAAATTTAACGATCGCTTCTGGTTCACACCGATAAACAGCTTGATGAATTTGCGGGGGACGGGGTGGTAGATACTGATATATTCTTTGGTTATAACCTCGATTCTGGGAAGATTGTTCAAATCCCACGATCGCAGCCCGAAATTCTGTTCTCAGCATGGCGAATATTTGGGGTTGTTCCTCGCGTAAGTCTTGCAATGACAACCCCAAAGCCCTAGCCCGGTGTACAGAGTCTATAGGCATTGTAGTAGCATAATATACTACACCATAGACTTGGTTGCCAGATTCTTCATCTACAGAACAAACCCAACTACCGAAGGGTGGCATGGAAGGAAAGCTCAAATCTTCCGGTTCCAGACACTGAGCTAAAAATTCGGTACTAGTAGTTTCAATTACCTCTGCAATGTGGTTAGGATGGCGATCGCCAGTAGCAAACTGTGGTAATGGGAGGCGCATAGTAATTTAGTCATTAGTCATTAGTCATCGGTCATTAGTCATTAGTTTTTGCCAAATGACAACAGACAAATGACTAATGACTAATTTTATTTGGCTTTTTTACGTCCGGCTGTAATTTCTACAAGTTCCAATTCGCTCAAACGGAAGGTAATTAATTTATCCCAGTTACCACCTTCAAATAATACGGCTACTTTGCCATCACTTACCCGTTGCACGAGTCCTTCGTAGCGATAATAAGTATCTGCGGGATTCTTGACGCGAACAGTTGCTCCAGGCAGAATCATGTTTTTAGCCTCGCTTGTTTCCTTTTAATAGCTTAATACTTCTTATTAGTCATTTGTCATTAGTCATTGGTCATTAGCAAAGGACAAAGGACAAATGACCAATGACGAATTAATAATACTTCTGCTTTTGACGAAAATTTGCTACCGATTCTACTATTCCCAAAGCAATGAAGTTAGTCAGCATAGCAGAACGCCCATAACTCATCCAAGGTAGAGGGATTCCTGCCACAGGCGCTAAACCTACAGTCATGCCAACGTTCACAATTAGCTGAAACACAATCATGGACAAAACGCCAATAGCCAACAAGGAACCAAAGTTATCTTTGGCGGTTTGGGCAACATGCAGTAGACGGAAGCAAATTAAACAGAAGACAAACAGTACTACCAGACAACCAACAAAACCGAATTCTTCGCCCACTGCGGAGAAAATAAAGTCTGTATGCTGTTCAGGTACGAAATTCAGTTGCGTCATTGGCCCCTTGAACAGGCCCCATCCCCAAATTTCACCAGCACCAATAGCAATACGAGATTGGATCAAGTGATATCCAGCACCGAGTGGATCGTGATCGGGATTCATGAATACAGTTAACCGATCTTTTTGGTACTCTTTCAAAATATGGTTCCAAGCGAAGACTCCTAATTCACCACCCAGTAGATTGAGAATCCAAGCACCGATAGTACCCAAACCAAATCGACGCCAAGGAAGAGTTTGCCAGCCTACAATAGCCATTGCAAATGACCAAACTATTCCTAATGGGCCAAAAGATAGTTCTTTGAATAAAACTATCGGCTCTGATAAAGGCCAAGATATACTAAACAAAATGGCGGCAACCACAGGAGAAATCATCAGAATTAACCAGCCTGGGTTAGCATTTGCCCAGTAAAGCATTCCTAAGACGATCGCACCAAATACCATTGATGTTGCTAAATCTGGCTGTAAAAATATTAGTCCCCAAGGTATGGCGGTGATCGCCAAAACACGGAAAACACCTTCGAGGGTAGAAGCAGTGCGCCTATGTAGCAAAGCTGCTAAGGTGATAATCATCCCGACTTTGGCAAATTCTGAGGGTTGCACGTTAAAACCAGCAATACTGATCCACCTCTGTGCCCCTTTAGCGCTAGTACCAGCAATCATTACTGTGATTAAGCTGAAGTTCGTTATTGCATAAGTTACCCAGTGCCACTGCATCAAGAGTTCGTAACGGATGCGAGATAAAAACAGGGCTATAAGCACGCCGATACCGGCTACCATCCAATGCCACCACCAATCAGTTACTGGCTGCTTCAGTTCCGTACTGAGGATCATGAGGCCACCAAAGATACTGACAGCGACTGGTAGACAAAATAGTAGCCAATCTACGTTCTGCCAAGGCTTAACCCAAGACTTCCAGCGAATTTTGGGGAGCGATCGTTTTAATAACATTGTGCCAATTTAGACTTTTTTAAGTGTTGGAAATGGGGAATTGGGAATTGGGAATTGGGAATTGGGAATGGTTATTAATTCTTCTCCCCTGCTCCCTTGCTTCTTCTCCACTCCCAATCAATCTTTAGTATTCCCAAGACGTAGCCCAGGAAGCAGATAAAAATTAAAGTTAATTATGTCAAAGCAGCAACTGATACTTTACCGGCAATGGTAAGAGCGATCGCGGTTAACGCTTTTGCTGAAGCTGAATCTGGATCGCCAACAACTATCGGCACACCACTATCACCACCAACTCGTGTGGAAATCTCTAGCGGTACGCACCCCAAGAGTGGTACTCCCAATTCTGTGGCGGTTTTGGAGCCACCACCGGAACCAAAGATGTCATACTGCTTATCTGGTTGATCGGGGGGGATAAAATAGCTCATATTTTCCACGATTCCCAATACCGGGACATTCATCTGCTGAAACATCCGCAATCCCTTACGAGAATCTAACAAGGCTACATTTTGCGGTGTGGTGACAATGACTGCCCCTGCCATCGGCACTGCTTGAGTTAAAGTTAACTGAGCATCTCCGGTTCCTGGTGGCATATCTACAATCAGATAATCCAGTTCACCCCATTCAACTTGATAGAGAAACTGGCGAATTACACCATTGAGCATAGGCCCCCGCCAAATTACTGGTTGATCTCGGTCGATCAAAAAGCCCATTGAAACTAATTTGACACCGTGATTAAAAGCAGGTTCTAAGATGTCACCTGTTTCAGTGGAACGCACTACAATTTGGGCATCAGCTAGACCCAGCATAGTGGGATCGTTGGGGCCGTAAATATCAGCATCTAACAAGCCAACTTTCGCCCCAGTTTGGGCTAGAGCCACTGCTACATTCACTGCCACGGTACTTTTACCAACGCCACCTTTGCCACTGGAAACAGCAATAATATTTTTAACACCAGAAATACCAGTGCGATCGGGCAAACTCTTCTGTTGGGGTGTTTCTGCCGTCACTTCTATGCTGATATCTTTAACTCCTGGTAGCTTTTTGACAGCTTTCTTACAGTCTTCAACGATAAATTCACGTAAAGGACAAGCAGGAGTAGTCAACACCAATGTAAAACTAACCTTACCATCATCAATTTTCACGTTGCGAATCATATTCAGTTCCACCAGACTTTTGCGGAGTTCTGGATCTTCCACTGGTCGCAACACTTCTAAGACAGAACGAGAATCGAGGACATCGTACATAAAAATTTAAAATTCAATAATGAATAGATACATCTTGTGGCGAACATCTTAGCTATTAACTCGATACTTTCTTAAGTAAGGTCAGCTTAGTGTTTTCACTGCCAATGCCGTAATAAAACTTAGTAAATAGCATTATTACCTAATAAAATCTTAACTTTCTTTGGGCATTGGGAATTGCGAATTGCAAATTGCGAATTGGGGACAAGGAGAAAGACTTGTTTCAAGTTCTCACCCCTTGTCCCCTTGTCCCCTTGTCCCCCTGCCCCCTGCTCCCCTGCCCCCTGCTCCCCTGCCCCCTGCTCCCCTGCCCCCTTGCTTCTTCCCGGTTCCCTAAAAATCAAAACAACTGTCATCAAGAGATTTTTTCTTGCCGGAGACTGTTGGCAATGCCGTCTTTTCTGCTGCTTCTACTAAAGCCCGTGCTACGCGGTCTGCATAAGGACGGGATAAAGACCAAATCAGAGGCGATAACCAACCCCGTAGGGTTACAGAATAAGACAAACAAGTACCACAAACCGTTGACTCTACTTTATAAGTCACTCGTTCCTCTATCCCCGGAATTGCCAGTACTCGGATACTTAGCATCTCCCTGTGATTAACGCGCTCCACAAAAATACGGATAGGAATCGGCGAAAAACGTGTTACAGCATGATAAATCAATCCTGGTTTGGGTACTAATCCGTAGGGTACATTAGTACTCTTAAGAAGCGGATGCCAGGAAACATCCGTTAAGTCAGCAACTTTTTGCCACAGTTCATCTACAGAAACATAACTAATCTCTCGATAAGTCCGCACCAGAGAAGCGCAAAACCGACGACGTTTGCGGTGGATGAATTTGGATAACCAATCTTGCATTTTCCTAATCCTCCTCCCTAGACACTTTCTAGGAACTCTGGTATTGTGTGCAACTACGCTCAGTTCCTTGGAGTACCAAATGAGCGAAATAGTTAAAATTAACAAAATAAAACTCAGTCAATATACAAGCCTATACGCATTTGAGGGAAAATAACTCTAGTGATGCCCATCAATCGTATAAATGCTTAACCACTAAGAAAAAAGCGGGTTGGGCAAATAGAGCTTGATTTTTGGCGCGTGTTTCCCCCAAATTTTTAAAATAAGAAATTTGTGGCTTTCTGGAAATTGTAATTTAGGTTCGGGAATCTATGTTGACCAACTCGCAAACACCAACTGTAGCAGCAGAATCATCCAAGTCATTGCCAGCACCTGACGCTCAGATTAGAGTCAGTCAGTTTATGAAACAGCTGCAAGACGAAATTGCCGAATCATTGGGAAAACTAGATGGTGTGGGTAAATTTCATGAAGATAGTTGGGAACGCCCTGAAGGGGGTGGAGGGCGATCGCGCGTGCTGCGAGAAGGTGCAATATTTGAACAAGCAGGTGTAAATTTTTCTGAAGTTTGGGGTTCCCATTTGCCGGCCTCAATTTTAGCTCAACGCCCTGAAGCAGCAGGGCATGGCTTTTATGCCACGGGCACTTCAATGGTATTACATCCTCACAATCCTTATGTGCCCACAGTTCATCTAAATTATCGCTACTTTGAAGCGGGGCCAGTGTGGTGGTTTGGTGGTGGTCTTGACTTGACACCTTATTACCCCTTTGCTGAAGATGCAGCACATTTGCACAAAACATTAAAACAAGCTTGTGACAAACACCACCCAGATTATTACCCGGTGTTTAAGCGCTGGTGTGATGAATATTTTTACCTCAAGCATCGTGATGAGACACGGGGTGTAGGTGGTCTGTTTTTTGATTACCAAGATGGTCAAGGTGCTTTATATCGTGGGCCAAATCCCAATGGGGAAGCGGCTATTCATAGCAACCAGGTGGGAATACCAGAAACCCGCAATTGGGAAGATTTGTTTGCTTTTGTGCAAGACTGTGGTAAGGCATTTTTACCAGCCTACGTGCCAATTGTAGAACGGCGACATGGGATGGAGTATGGCGATCGCCAACGGAATTTTCAACTCTACCGCCGAGGACGGTATGTAGAATTTAACTTGGTTTATGACCGAGGCACTATTTTTGGTCTGCAAACCAACGGACGCACCGAATCAATTCTCATGTCCCTACCGCCCTTAGTGCGTTGGGAATACGGCTATCAACCGGAACCCAATTCCCCAGAAGCCGAGTTGTATGAAACCTTTCTTAAGCCTCAAGATTGGATCAACTGGACACCACCTCAATAAATAATAGGAACTGGGCATTGGGCATTGGGGATTGGGCATTGGGCATGGTTATTCTCCCTTGTCCCCCTCATCTCCCCCTGCTCCCCCTGCTCCCCACTCCCCACTCCCCACTCCTTAATTTAAAATTACTACTCCCCACTATTTTGGTGAGTTATAACTACTAAAGTTAAGCACTTAGCAGAAAAAGGTGACAATTTTAGCTATAGCTTGTTAATCTCAAGTGACAGCATTAGACAATTCTGTAACTAGCTAATCTTAAGATAAATGCCAAGGGGAGGGCTTTAGTGATTCATATAGACCAAAAAACTTATACAACCCAAGACGGAAACACCGTTATTGTCTTGACACCATCTGGTCGTTTAGACATTACCACTGCTTGGCAATTTCGCCTGAAATTACAAGAGTGTATTTCCAAACTCAGCCGACATGTAGTTGTAAATTTGGCTCAGGTAAATTTTATTGATAGTTCTGGTCTTACATCTTTGGTCGCTGGAATGCGTGATGCTGATAAAGTCAAGGGCAGTTTCCGGATCTGCAATGTACATCCAGAAGCCAAACTCGTGTTTGAAGTAACGATGATGGATACTGTCTTTGAAATCTTTGAAACAGAAGATGAAGCTTTAGAGGGTGTACCCCGTAGCATCGCTAGCTAAAAAAGTTACAAGTAGAGACTTTATTAATCAAGTCTGTACGGGAGTTAATTGGAAGTCCATAACTCGTAACTTATGATTCATAAGTTTATCTTACTTTAATACTGATTCCGCTTGGTGTAGCGATAAGGGCCCATAATCGCTCCCCAAGTTGCTTTTCCAGTTTCTGGATCAATGCCTTTGTCGTAGCTGTGAAATTCTGTCGCAGTTGTTTCAAACCCCAAGGAAACATAGATGCTATTACCAAGATAAGTAAAGCTGCAACAAGCCTCTGATTGTGGGGTGGCAGTAAACTTATAGCGATCGCACGCTAATGTTTCATGAGTTACTGTCAGGATACAACCTGGTAGTAAATCTAATTGTTCGGGTGTTAGGGTGTTCAGTAGAGCAGGGTTACTGCCTGAGCCTCTTAATGCATCTGGATCTTGAGGCATGTAGTATTGCACTTCTAAAGATGCGTCATCGCGGCCCTGGCGCAACCGCATAATGCGCTGGCGGTAAGGTTTATCTAAGTTAATCACGCTAGCTTGTTCGGCAAACAGGGTAATGCTATCTTCTGTGAACAAATTTACTCGTCTTTGCCACATTCGGAGATGGACATACCAAACTGGCTCTTCTATTGCTTGTTCCTGATTATCAAATTCACCGGCTAGATACTCACCTAGAGCAATTAACTGTGGCGAGAAGTTCATAAATGTGATAAACAAATCATTAAGGATAAATAATATTTTATTTATTTTTGACTAGTTCTGAGAGGAAAGAGTCTTAATCCCCTGTAGCTACTAGCTTACAAAATACTTCTGATTTGTCTATATTGTAAATGAAACCGTCACTAGTCAAAAGCTCAACTTGGCAAAGTAGCCTTTAAGCGAGAAAATAAAGATACGTCGCCCTTAACATTTTCTTTGTGAATAACGTCCGTACTGTCTCTGATACAAAACGAACTTTTTACAATCTTCACACCCGTCCGATTAACACTATTTATCGTCGGGTGGTAGAAGAATTGATGGTAGAAATGCATCTGCTGTCAGTAAATATCGATTTTAGCTACAATCCAATTTATGCCTTGGGCGTCGTCACTACTTTTGACCGCTTCATGCAAGGCTATCAACCAGAAAGGGATCAAGAATCAATTTTTAACGCCCTGTGTCGGGCTATAGAACAAGATCCGCAACACTATCGGCAGGATGCTGAAAGATTGCAAGCTGTAGCTAAAGGTTTGCCAGTTAAAGATTTAATTGGGTGGCTAGGCCAAACTACTTACTTAGATCGAGATACTGACTTGCAAGCACAACTGCAAGCGATCGCCAACAATCCTAACTTTAAATACAACCGATTGTTCGCAATTGGTCTATTTTCGTTATTGGAACAGTCAGATCCTGAATTAGTCAAAGATCAAAAGCAACTCACTGAGGCGCTAAAAGCGATCGCTGCTGGCTTGCATATATCTAATGACAAACTCAACAAGGATTTAGAGCTATACCGTTCTAACCTAGATAAGATGGCGCAAGCGCTAGTGGTGATGGCAGATATGCTCTCAGCCGATCGCAAAAAACGCGAACAACGTAAACAACAATCAACGGCCCCTGCTGCTCCCCCAAGTTCCAACGAATAGTTAGGAAATGGGAGTTAGAAATTAGGAGTTAGGAGTTACGAGTGATGAGTTGTTAATAACTCCTAATTCCTAACCCCTCACTCCTCACTATTGATTTTAAAGCCCCAATAGTTTGTAGATTAAGCTGTTAATTATAGTCAGCGTAAATGCTCCAAGAACAGCACTCCAAATACCGTAACGTAAGCGAAAGCCTTCTACCAACCAAGCAGCAAGACTAAAACAAACTACGGCAATCATAAAAGTGAAAATGCCTGATAGTAAGTCCAGCGTGAGTAAATTTGGAACTGCAAAAATGAGGCTTAAAATCGGTCTGACTATTGCCGTCACGATCCCAAGCACTGCGGCAGAAAGAAAGGCTTTACCAGGAGTGTCAATTTCAACTCCTAAAGGTAATTTACTAATTATCAACAGGCTGATAGCTGTTACTACCCAAACAATTAAAAGCGTAACGATATTCATGCTACAACCCCTGATATTAAATAGTAATACTCGCCTTCAGCGAGAAGCAAGCTGCGTAATTTGTATGTAATTAGGACACACCGAAAGATGCTTGATACAAGCGCTTTCCAATTTGTTAACCCATCGAATCAAACAAGACATTCTTCCCGATGGTATGAAACGTGAATGGCAATTGGCGAGAAATTGCTCAGTCTATACAATGCGAAATCTTTAAAGCTCAACCTAATTATTTGTAAATTAGCAGTTTTTTTTTCTCTAGCCGGGATTTATTCTAGATATCTTTAGGTTTGGGAAAAAGGATGAAGGGAGAGGCAGGGGAGCCACGAGAAGCAAGGGAGGCAGGGAGTAAGTAGGGAAAAATTCCTCCTCTTTGCACCCTTCCCCCTGCCCTCTGCCTCTTCTGTGCAATGCCCCATGCCTCATGTCCCTATTTCATCTTTTAAGAGGAGGTTGGGTTTGTTGCGGTGCTACAGGCGCTTGGGATGCTGGTGGGTTAGAAAGACCAGGATTAATAGGATTGATACCTTGCCCACTTGAAGGCCCAGTTGTGGGAAAGGGTACGGAATTGGGCGCTAATGGAAATTTAGGGCTAAGATTGCCTTCGGGATTGATGCCTGGAACTGGTGCTGTACCTGGATCGATTGGGAAAGAGGGAAAATTAGGCTGGTTGAGTGAGTTAGTGGGTGGTTGAGATGGGCCAGGAATAATTCCCAAAGAAACGCGATCGCCTCCTACTTGGCGTAGCAAATCCAATGTCTCAATCACATCATTGTAAGTTGCTGTCCGCGAAGCATTTAGCACTACCACAGCACTGGGGTTTGCTTGAAGATACTGTTTTAACCTTGCTCCCAAATCGTCCCGTTTTACAGCCTGTTTTTCTATGTAAGTATTGCCAACAGCATCGATAGTTACAATCAGACTGCCACTCTGGGATGTTATTCCAGATACTGTACTAGGGCTGGCTTTGGGCAAATCAACATTTATTGCCTGTTGCCGCGTAAATTGTAAAGCCGCTAACAAAAAAAATGTCAGGATACAAAAAACAACATCAATTAAAGGGATGATTTGAATTTGGACTTCTTCAATTGGGGTGTGTAGATTAACTTTCATTTTCTCAAAATAATCGCTTGATTCGGGGTTGAATTATTGACTAATTAGGCAGATTCGGAGGTTCAGGAGGTTCAGGTAATCTAGTCTTTCCTGACTTGCGGGGTGGAGTAAAATTTTCCCGTACAATTGCTGATGTACTATTACTAAAATCAGGAGGCGACTGGCGGTAGAGCAATTCCATCTCATTCCCTGCCTTCCGAAAAACTTTGACTTGGTTGACTACAAAACTTTGAAATAGGCGATAAAATACCAAACTAATGATGGCAACTATTAGTCCTGCTGCCGTACTAATTAAGGATTCACCAATACCAGTAGTCACTCCGGCGGTAGATTCAGTTCCCAAATCGCCAATGCGAATTGAGCGCAGAGACTGGATTAGACCTAAAACTGTACCTAATAATCCCAACAGGGGCGCGAGGGCAATTACAGCTTCTAAAAGCTTTTCTCCCCGCCGCATTCCAGCCAATTCATCTTCAGCTGTCGATTCAAGTGCTAGTCGAAAGGTTTCCGCATCAGTTTTCGGAAAACGTAAAGGGGCATAGAGAAAACGCCCAACAGGTTGATGGCTTGCACCTCTTGCTATATCCGCAGCTTCTTGCCAATTATCCTGGGCAGCATCTAGGATGCGATTGACTATTTGCTTTTCTTGAGTCAAAATTCGCAGCCAGAACCACAGACGCTCAAAAATGACACTTAAAGATAGAATCGACAGAATAAGCAAAGGCCACATGGCGGGCCCGCCCTTATAAAACAAATCTAAAATATCCACAGTTTAAGTTTCCTCCCTCTACGACTAGAGCAAATGTGCTAGAGCATTTTAATTCTAGAGATTAATGCAAAATGAGGGACTTCCAAAATATAAATTTCTCGAAAACCTGAAAAGACGGTGTAAGTATGGCGTATTTGACTTAGACGACTAGACAAACCTACTGCTGGGTAGGCAATTGAATGATAAACTCGCTTCCTTCACCAAGAATAGAAAAACATTGCAATTTACCACCATGTTTTTCAGTGATAATTTGATAGCTGATTGCCATACCCATACCTGTCCCTTTGCCTCCAGGTTTGGTAGTGAAAAAAGGATTGAAGTCCCGATTTTTAACGTGTTCTGGCATTCCTCCAGCATTATCTGCGATCGCAATCTCCACTTAAAGAGACGAAACTTTAGATTTTTTATATAGCTAGGATTCCTTTACAAAATAGGCAATTAATATCCATCCAATTTATTTGTTATTAAGAAATATATTTATTGCAGCACAGAAAAAAAAGTTTACATTCCAAATCAACGAAAACCTGGCGGAACAAGACTCTTGGGTAAAATTCCAGGTTAAACATTTGGTGATAAATTGCGAGTAGCGTCTTCCAGACTAACTAGGACGGTTATTCCCACCGGGAGTATTGAGGATTATTTGTCAAAATTAAAGATAATCGGAGGTTCAAAATATGAAATTTTCAATCCAATCACTTTACGCCTGGTATGGCAATTTGCTTCGCAACCCCAAGTACCGTTGGTGGGTAGTTTTAGGAACGTTAGTCTATTTGGTCAGTCCAATTGATATTGTCCCTGACTTTATACCCGTTGTGGGGCAGATTGATGATGTTTTCCTTTTGACCCTACTGGTTAGTGAGGTATCTGGGCTAGTAATTGAGGGCTGGAAAGCTCGTAAGGGTAATGTAGGGACTGAAGAAGCATCTAATACTACTGATGGTACTAGTACTGCAAGCACTATTGATGTTGATGCTGTTTCGGTTAAGTAGTTTTAACAAAACCCCTGCTTTTGGGATCTGAAGTGGGGGATATTTTTTTATCTAAAGGAATGCAGATGTAAGTTAACAAGTAGGGGATGAAAAAGTATTATTCAAGCAAGCTCAACAATATTAGCGATCGCATCAATGGCTTAATAGAAATTTGGATTAATGGGAATTGTTTTAAGATTAATTTAGCTCATGGGTTTTGATATAAAAATAAAAATGAACTTGTTAGTTGGACGTATTTTCAGGGAAGCATAGAACTGTAGCTCATGAAATGCGTCAATCTACCAGAAATTATGACAGCTAAAGTGATAAGCATTTGCAACCTCAAGGGTGGAGTTGGTAAAACTACCATAGTCATGGCGTTAGCAGAATACTTAGCAGGCGATACAATGTACAAAAAGCGTGTACTTGCTATTAACCTTGATCCTCAAAGTAATTTGACTAGTGCTTTAATGTCAGAAGAGGTTTGGGAAAAAGAATTTGAAAGTAAAAAATTGACATTGCCTTATTTATTTAAAGATCCTGAATATTTTTTAGAAAATATTAAAAACGAAAATTTTATAGTTAAACACAAAGGTGTTGAATGTTAAGAGAAATCCG
>NZ_JAYGHE010000041.1:0-47019 GCF_034931145.1 Nostoc sp. UHCC 0252
TCTATTTAGCCGAGTTTTACAGGCGGATTTTGGACAATAATTCTTTAAAACTGGTTTCAACTCTGGACAATAATTCTTTAAAACTGATTTAATTGCTGAAAGCCGCATAACTACGTAACTTATGCCCCTAAACTTGGAAAAAATGGACATTAATTCTTTAAAAGTGACAATAATTATTTTGTACATTCGCATATTAAATGTCGCAATTCGCAGATGTGTCGCAACAGCATCTAAATAGCTAAAACCATTATCCTGTAAGGATATAAACTATTTAGTGACATAGGAAATAAAATTGCTTAATTCGCATTTTCTAAGTCGCAAATCCTAGATTCTCAAATTAAATGTCGTTTGTTAAGACTTAGGTATTTATCAAATTGTATGTCGCATTCTTAGTTAGATAATGGTACATTAGTACCTTAATTATTCATGAGTGTTTTTCACTCCAATGGCAGACAAACAATTTGAATCCACGGAAGAATTAACGCAAGCTCCAGATGCTATTTTTCTTGACAAGAGTAATTTTGTTGTAGATCCATCTCAAATTATTCTGGAAACATCAGATAGGCATAAACTGACATTTAATCTGATCCAGTGGCTTGCTGAATCACCGAATCGCACGATTAAGTCTCAGAGAAAGCAAGCTGTTTCAAATACTCTTGGTGTTTCTACTCGCCAGGTGGAACGTCTCCTCAAGCAATATCATGATGACAAGTTATCAGAATCAGCAGGAGTACAGCGCTCAGATAAGGGAAAACATCGAGTCAGCGAAGACTGGCAAGAATTTATCAAAGCAATTTATGAAAAAAGTATTAAAGACAAACATCCAACTTCACCAGCATCTATAGTTCGAGAAGTAAAGCGACACGCGATCATTGACCTTAAGCTGAAACCAGGAGATTATCCTCATCAAGCTACTGTTTATAGGATTTTAGATCCTTTAATCGCACAACATAAACAGAAGACAAAAGTCAGAAATCCGGGTTCGGGATCTTGGATGACAGTTGTAACACGAGATGGGCAACTACTGAAGGCTGACTTTAGTAACCAAATTATTCAATGCGACCATACCAAGCTGGATATTCGCATAGTTGATAGTGATGGTAATTTATTGTCTGACCGTCCTTGGCTAACTACTGTTGTGGATACTTTTTCAAGCTGTGTTGTTGGTTTCCACTTATGGATCAAACAACCAGGTTCTACAGAGGTGGCTTTAGCCTTAAGACACGGCATTTTGCCCAAAAACTATCCTGACGACTATAAGCTAAATAAAGCATGGGAGGTATGTGGGCCTCCTTTTGAATATTTTTTTACTGATGGTGGAAAAGATTTGGGATCAAAACATCTAAAAGCCATTGGTAAGAAACTAGGATTTAAGTGTGAACTACGTGATCGCCCTCCCGAAGGCGGTATTGTAGAACGGCTTTTTGGAACTATTAATACTCAAGTTCTCAAAGATTTACCTGGTTATACAGGGTCAAATGTTCAGGAACGGCCTAAAAATGCAGAGAAAGAAGCGTGTTTGACAATACAAAATATAGACAAGATATTAGCTAGTTTCTTTTGTGATATTTATAACCACGAACCATATCCCAAAGATCCCCGCGAAACAAGATTTGAGCGCTGGTTTACAGGAATGGGAAGAAAACTACCTGAACCTTTGGATGAGCGAGAATTAGATATCTGTTTGATGAAAGAAGCGCAACGAGTTGTTCAAGCGCATGGATCTATACAGTTTGAGAACCTGATTTATCGAGGAGAATCACTCAAGGCATATAGAGGTGAATTTGTAACGCTTAGATATGATCCAGACCATATTCTGACTTTATACATCTACAGTTGCGAAACTAATGATAATGGAGAAGAATTTTTGGGTTATGCTCATGCCGTCAACATGGATACCCATGATTTGAGCGTAGAAGAATTGAAAGCCTTGAATAAAGAGCGAAGTCAAGCTCGTAAGGAGCATTTTAACTATGATGCCTTATTAGCATTAGGTAAACGGAAGGAACTTGTAGAGGAACGTAAAGAAGACAAAAAGGAAAAAAGACGCTCAGAACAAAAGCGTCTACGTTCAGCTTCCAAGAAAACCTCAAATGTTGTTGAATTGAGGAAAAGTAGAGCTAATGTTTCTTCAAAGAAAGATGACAAGCTGGAACTCTTGCCAGAGAGAGTTTCAAGGGAAGAAATACAGGTTCAGACAACAGAACTTCAACCAGAACTATCTGGTCAAGTTGACACTCAAGAGCAGGAGAGACACAAGCTGCTTGTCCCTAACCGTAAACAACATTTGAAGAAGATTTGGTAATTAATTTATGGCGCGATCGCAACTTTCTATTCAGTCCTCCGTTGAAGCCTTAGCTCCTGAGCTAGATTTAAATGCTCAACTTGCTAAAGTCGTTGAAGTTGAAGAGATATTCAATAATTGCTTCATACCAACTGATCGTGCTTCAGAATATTTCAGATGGTTAGATGAGTCGCGGATATTGAAACAATGCGGTCGAGTAATTGGCCCCAGAGATGTGGGGAAAAGTCGAGCGTCTCGTCACTATCGAGAAGAGGATAGGAAAAAACTTTCGTATGTAAGAGCTTGGTCAGCATCGAGTTCCAAGCGTCTATTTTCGCAAATTCTTAAGGATATTAACCACGCAGCACCAACAGGTAAGCGGGTAGATTTACGTCCAAGATTGGCTGGTAGTCTTGAATTATTTGGGATAGAACAGGTCATTATTGACAATGCTGAAAATCTCCAAAGAGAAGCACTGCTAGACCTCAAGCAACTTTTTGACGAATGTCATGTTCCTGTCGTCTTAGTTGGAGGACAGGAGCTAGATAAAATCTTGGCCGATTTTGATTTGTTGACTAGCTTTCCAACACTGTATGAGTTTGACCGCCTAGAATACGATGATTTTAAGAAAACACTAAGTACAATTGAATTCGATATTCTGGCTTTGCCCGAAGCTTCTAATTTATCTTGTAGTCCTATATTCGAGATTCTAGCTGAAAGTACAGGTGCGCGAATAGGGCTGCTAGTCAAAATACTCACTAAGGCAGTTTTACATTCACTCAAGAATGGCTTTGGCAAAGTTGATCGAGGCATTTTAGAAAAAATCGCTAGTCGGTATGGCAGAAAATACATTCCCCCAGAAAACAGAAATAGCAATAAATGAAGATTATGACATTCTGCCAAGGTTAGGCTATGTTGAGCCATACCCAAATGAAAGCATCAGTCATTATCTGGGACGCTTGCGCCGATTTAAGGCTAACAGTCTTCCTTCAGGATATTCTTTAGGAAAAATTACTGGTCTTGGTGCTATCACAACGCGATGGGAGAAGCTTTATTTCAATCCCTTTCCGAGTCTTGAGGAATTAAAAGCTTTGAGTAAGCTAATTGGTGTGCAGGTCGAGAGGTTATATGAGATGCTGCCACCCAAGGGTGTGACTATGAAACCTAGACCAATTCGGTTATGTGGTGCTTGCTATGCAGAAGTTCCTTGTCACCGCATTGAGTGGCAGTTTAAGGAGAAAATGAAGTGCGATCGCCACCAGTTGGGTTTATTAACAAAATGTACTAACTGTGAGACACCATTTCCAATCCCTGCTGATTGGGAGCTAGGGGAATGCGCTCATTGTTCCTTGTCTTTTGCAAAAATGGTGAAGCGTCAGAAGCGCTATTGAAAAAACTCTAAATAAGAAAAAGACGTGATTCAGTTCACGTCTCCAGGTAATGGAAAATTAATGTATGAAAGTTATTAGGCTACATCCGCTACTAGCAAACCGTTGACAGCGACGATGAAAATCTGTGCTAACTCAGGAGTGTTGCAACAAGGTCTTTCATCTCTATTACAGGGTTGTGCTACCCATTTGCCCTCAAAATTTTGATAAAAAGTTCCCAGAAGCTGAGAACCATACCAAACTCGGTACATTTCTCCAAGATCATCTGGCACTGAGTCGATTTCAATTTCTGGTGCTACTGCATCAGCTAACTCGTCAACGTATTCCTCAAACTCTGATTGTGCCAAAGTTTGGTTGTCAAATACTTCTTGTGTAATCATGTGAATGACCTCATCAATGGGGTTGTACAAAAGGCGATCGCAGTCTCTTCCCGGAGTGGCGATCGCTTTTGTTTTGTCTATAACTTAATCTACGTGACACGTATAAATACGTCAAGTGTAGATTAATAAAACTTAGAATGTTATATATCTACTTGTTAAAATCAAATACTGAAGAGTAGATAAATCTACATCTAGCAGCGACTAAACTGGTGATGTAGTGTATGTCTGAGAATCAAGTGATTCGCTGGAAATTAAATGAAGTGATGGCACGAAAGCGGGTTAAAAATAAGGATCTAGCCAAGCTACTTGGTATAACTGAAAACTCAATTTATAGATTACGTAAGGTTGATGAAATGCCAAGATTAGCACCGGAACGATTGAATGGCATTTGTAAAGCGTTGAATTGTCAACCAGGGGAACTGTTGGAATACGTATCAGATGAAGGTGAAGAGAATGTTGTTTCTCAGGTTGATATAGTTTGAGTGCGATCGCTACAACAATCAAATCCCAGGAATAGGACGCAGGATTTTGTGAGACACCGAACTGTCAAACTACAAGCGCAAGGCTTGGGCTGTTGCTGAATCAGTGAGCAACACACCTGCTTCAATATTGCGTTTCTGGGCGGTTTCTGTATCTGTCGCAAACATTTTTTGAATTAGTATAAGTTTTTAAAGGAATTGCTTTTTTGGTATCATTTTTTTAGCAATTATCCTTAGTTAAATTTCCTTTGAAAAAAATATTTACCTAAAAATCCTAGATAAATTTATTTGAAAAATTACTTAATTGATACTTTTACAGATATTCACAAGCTAATTGAATTATGACTCGTAAACTTTTAGAACTGAATACAGAGGATGGCGGAACGATTTTGGTAGCAGTTGATGTCCCAGATGTATCAGTGGGCCGTGTATCTGCTCCTGGTGAGTTGCCTATAGAAAAAATAGAGGCGAGCTTTGATGCAGTGAGGGATTTGATTGTTCATGGGTGTCGCCCAATTACAAAGGCATTTCGTACTTTGCAGCAAGAATCGCAACCCATGAGTGGAGAAGTTGAGTTTGGCGTGAATTTTACTGCCAAAGGCTCAGTCTATGTAGTCGAATCTGCTGGACAAGCATCACTTAAGGTGAAAATCACATGGAATCTGACACCAGAAGTAAACAAGTAATAAATTTTCATGAGTTGGGATTTAGTTAAAGCTTGTACAGTGGCGATCGCTACTCCAGAAGGTAATATCCAAGGTACAGGCTTTTTCGTCTTACCTACAGGATATTTACTTACCTGCGCTCATGTAGTTGAGTCAGTTGGTGGTTGGGAAAAAATCCGAATCAATCGTCAGAGAGTTGAGTTAATTTATTTGGGCAATCGCACCAGCGATGATTTTGCCATCTTGCAATTACCTGGTTATCAGGGTGCTTCAGCGCCCATATCTTTAAATTTTCAGCCAATGGATCGATTTTTGTCTATTGGCTATGGACGGCTAGATTTTCCTCTAGGCGCTTCGATTGATGGCACGATCACTGACATTAACTCCCAGTCCGAATTTGGCAACTTGCCAATGCTGCGATTGCGTGTCAAGGCGAATTCTCAACAGGTACAAGGAGGTTACAGTGGTTCACCTGTGTTTGACGCGGAAACTCAACGAGTCATTGGATTAATTGCAGCTTACGACAACACAGAAGGTGCATTGGCTCTACCACTATCGACAGTGTTAGAAAAATGGTCAAATTTGTCAAAATTTATAGATATTCATCCCAATGTGCCACCATTACCACCAGCCAGCAAAACTGCCAGAGTTTTCATTAGCTATCGCAGTCAAGATCCAGATTTGAGCCTCGCCCAGAATTTTTACGAAGCTATCAAAGCTGCTGGGCATCAAGTATTCATGGCGGGGGAGAGTATTCGCTTAGGAGAAAACTGGCCCCAACGTATTGATAGAGAATTAGAACGTTGTGATTACTTCTTACTGCTGTTGTCTCCACAATCAGCCACTAGCGAAATGGTGACAGAAGAGGTAAGACGGGCAAAACAGTTGCAGGATTTACGTTCAGAACATAAACCAGTAATTTTGCCGATTCGCGTCAACTTTCCTTGGAGTGAACCACTCAATTATGATTTGCGAGGTTATTTAAATCAGATTCAGCAGCGAGAATGGAAGTCGCCTGCCGATACTTCTAGAATTTTGCACGAAGTCTTGAGTTTACTGACAGGTAGTGAGGAAGCTAAAGACTTTACCACTCGCATAGAGGAGAAAATCATCCTTCTGCCTTCAGATCCACCCATGCCAGTAGCAGAACCAGAATTACCTGAAGGACAGGTGGATTTAGCTTCAGAGTTTTATGTTGAACGTCCTCCTATTGAATCTCGCTGCAATGAGGCAATTTTGAAGCCAGGTTCTCTCATTCGGATTAAAGCGCCTCGGCAAATGGGTAAAACCTCTCTCATGGCGCGGATTCTTCATCAAGCTTCACAACAAGATTATTTAACTGTACCTTTGAGCTTTCAGTTAGCGGATGGAAAGGTTTTTGCTGATTTGGACAAGTTCCTCCGGTGGTTTTGTGCAAGTGTAGGACGGAGGTTAAGGATACCCAACAAGTTAACAGATTACTGGGACGAGATTTTTGGTAGTAAAGATAATTGTACTGCTTATTTTGAGGAGTATCTTTTGGCAGAAATCAACCAACCGCTAGTGTTGGGATTGGATGAAGTTGATTGTGTATTTCAATATCCCGAAATTGCTGCCGACTTTTTTGGACTACTACGCGCTTGGCATGAAGATGGAAAAAATCGGGAGATTTGGAAGAAACTGCGGTTGGTAGTGGTGCATTCTACCGAAGTTTATATTCCGTTGAATATTAACCAATCACCTTTTAATGTAGGCTTGCCAATTGAATTACCAGAGTTTAATGCCCAACAGGTACTAGATTTAGCACAAAGGCATGGACTTAATTGGAGTTTTAATCAAGTTGAGCAGTTAATGACAATGGTAGGAGGACATCCCTATCTTGTACGGATGGCAATTTATCGCATTGCCAGAAAGGATATTACCCTTAACTTGCTCTTACAAAAAGCACCCACAGAAGCTGGGCCTTATAGCGACCATTTACGAAGGCATTTGTGGAATTTAGAACAGCATCCGGAATTAGCTGCTGCAATTAAGAAAGTAGTTGCCGCTACTAGCCCTGTTCGCTTGAATTCGATAGAATGCTTTAAATTACTCAGCATGGGCTTGCTACTACAGCAAGGAAATGATGTCACGCCACGTTGCAATTTGTATCGTCAATATTTCTGCGATCGCCTGAGAGTCAATTAATGAACACAGCACCAAACCCAGCCTACGAATATCAAGTCGGGGGAAGTTTGCCAGTTGATGCTCCCAGTTATGTGGTGCGCCAAGCAGATACAGATTTGTATGAAGCGTTGAAGGCTGGCGAGTTCTGTTATGTTTTGAATTCGCGGCAGATGGGCAAGTCTAGCTTGCGAGTGCAAACAATGCAACGACTACAAAACGAAGGTATTGCCTGTGCTGTAATCGACTTGACAAAAATTGGTAGCCAGCACGTTACATCAGATCAATGGTATGCGGGTGTAGTGCGTATTTTAGTCAGTAGTTTTGAGCTTTCAAGCAAGTTTAATTTACGAAGTTGGTGGCGCGATCGCGATTATCTTTCTCCGGTACAGCGACTAAGTGAATTTATTGAAGAAGTTTTGCTGGTTGAAGTTTCTCAACCTATTGTCATTTTTATAGATGAAATCGATAGCGTTCTTAGCCTGAATTTTTCGACTGACAACTTTTTTGCTTTAATTCGAGACTGCTATAACCAGCGTGCTGACAAGCAACAATATAAGCGTCTTACTTTTACGCTGTTAGGAGTGGCTACACCCTCAGATTTGATTCAAGATAAAAACCGCACGCCATTTAATATTGGTAGAGCAATTGAACTAAAGGGCTTTGAACTGTTTGAAGTTCAGCCTTTACTTGAGGGATTGGTGGGAAAAGTCAGTAACCCTCAAACGATTCTGCAAGAGGTTCTAGATTGGACGGGTGGGCAACCGTTTCTCACTCAGAAACTTTGTCAAATTATTCCTGCTGATATAGAAGTGGGGAGAGTTGAAGAATTGGTGCGATCGCACATCATCGAGAACTGGGAATCACAGGATGAACCGGAGCATTTAAGGACTATACGCGATCAAATCCTCAAAAATGAGCAACATGCAGGACGGCGACTGGGGTTGTATCAGCAAATTTTGCAACAAGGAGAAATTGCATTTGATGAGACTTCAGAACAAATGGAATTGCGACTATCAGGGTTGGTAGTTAAGCAACAGAATAAGTTAAGGATTTATAACCATATTTATAAGGCTGTTTTTGACGACAATTGGATTGATAAAGTTTTAGCTAAAATGCGTCCCTATGCAGAATTAATTCAAGCATGGTTAGATTCCTATTGTCAGGATGAATCACATTTATTGCGTGGCCAGAATTTACAAGACGCACAAATATGGGCTATCGGTAAAAGCTTGAGCGATCGTGATTATCAGTTTTTAGCTGCTAGCCAGGAATTGGATAAAAGAGCAGTAGAAATTGCTTTAGTCTTTGAAAAAGAGGCAAGCCAAATATTAGCGGAAGCGAATAAAACATTGGCTGATTCTCAGAAAAAAGCAAATTTGAAGATTCGTATAGGGATTTTCGTATTGGCTATGACCTCAGTGTTATCAGCAATAATAATAATAATAGCCCGACAAGCACAGCGAAAATTAGAGACAGCAAATAACCAACTTGTAAATTTAGATAAAGAAGTACAAAAGAAGCGTTCAGAGTCTATTCAACTTTTATTAACAAATCAAAATTTGAATATACAAATCAAAAATGCTGAGGAAAAATACCAACAAGATAGAAAAAACAATCAACAAAAAAGCCAAGATTTGGAAATAAAAATTGCAATATATAAAGATATTCAAAAAAAAGCAGAACAGAGAGTTAATAAGCTACAAAATAATATAGGAAAAGCAAAATTTGAAAATCAAAATTTATTTGAAGCGAACGATAAACAAAAAATTAAAATACAGAGAATAGTTATAGAGCAAATAAATGCTGATAATATAATTAAAAAAGTTAAACAGAAAGCACATGATACATACGCAGAATTAGATAAAGTTAGAAATCAAATAGCAGATTTTAATGCACAATTGCAAAAGGTAAAAGTAGGAGGAGAATCAACACAATTTTTAATTCAAGAAGTCCAAAGTAAACTTGAGAGTACTCAAAATGGACTAGAGGAAACTCTTAATATATTAAATAATAATCTTCCCTCTAAAGATGGCGAGAGTGAATCTCCAAGTATTAATACCAACAGTACACTGCAACTGAATAGCAGAGGTTCGGCAGTCTCAAGGCTACAACAAGATTTGCGAGAGTTAGGATATTTTAACGGCCTGAACACAGGCTATTTTGGCTTAGAGACTCAGCAAGCAGTAATCCGATTCCAGCAATCTGCTGGAATTCCTGCTAATGGTATTGTCAATACCAGAACTCAACAAGCAATATCCAGTGGTCTTGGTACAGGTGGTGAGTATTCTTCTCTAAGAGAAGGCAGTAGTGGTTCGGCAGTAATAAAGCTACAACAGCGTCTACGGCAGTTAGGCTACTTTAATGCTAATCCGACTGGGAATTTTGGACGAATTACTAAAGATGCTGTAATTGCATTCCAGCGAAGTTATCGCATAACCGCTAACGGGATTGTGAATCGACAAACTTGGAACGCACTAATGGGTTCTTCTCCGACTTCAGAAAGATCGAGTCTTTCCACTCAACAAGTCAAAGAACTCCAGGTGCGTTTGCGGCAGCTAGGTTATTTAAATGCTGATCCCACTGGGAATATTGGCCCAATAACTAGAGAAGGTGTAATTGCATTCCAGCGAAATAATGGACTACCCGTTGATGGCATTGCTAATGCCCAAGTTTTGGACTTAGTGCGTAGATTCTCTACAGGTGGCATTCAACAACCAGATAGAAATTATCTAACTGTAGGCGATCGCGGAGAAAATGTCAGATTAGTTCAAGAGCGTTTAGCACAGTTGGGTTTCTCTAATACGAATCCTGATGGACTTTTCAGCGATTACACCAGACAATCTGTGATTGCATTCCAGCAATATTCTCGAATTAATTCGACTGGAAATGTAGATTGGCAAACTTGGGAAGCATTAGGGTTGAATAGCTCGATTGGGAGCAATTATACTCAAAACAGTGACTATGTAGTACCTGTTACCAATGGCAACACATTAGTTGCTAATTATCCTTACAGAGTAATAATTCCCATCTCTAGTAATGAGACTCTAAGTAAAGTGCAACAATATATACCCAATGCTGTTACAGAGCAATCCAGTCTAGGAGATTATGTGAATGCTGGAGCATTTAGCGATCGCTCACTTGCTGAAAGTCTTGTTAAGCTATTGCGAGCTTATGGACTAGATGCACGAGTAAGTTGGTTTTAAGACAGTCGCTACCCATCTGTCGCATTCTTTTCTGGGATTGGTATAAGATTATCTAATAGTTATTGAAATTCTGCTGTAGAAGGAATTGCGATCGCATCCTCACTACAAAACAAGCGATCGCCATTTTTAGCTACGGTTATATGGCTCTGAGTTGATCCTCTAACTGAGGTGCTTAATTTTAGCCATCTGCCTAATTAAGCTGCTATGTCCTGTGAATACAAATACTGCTGAAACTCGATAAATACTTCACTGATATTCGCAACGCTTCCTAGTTCTTCAACAGCATCACGAACGGTATGATATTTCAACTCTAAAAGTTGAGGTAATTTAGTGCGATCGAGTTCCCCCACCCCAGCTTTGATGTATTGTTCGAGTATAAAGTCGAGAAATTCTTGCTGTTTGCCGATATAGCGCGAGAAAATTAATGATTTGTGAGCGAGGACACGCTCTCGGCGGCTCATAGGTGGAGAGGCATAGGCGATATAAGCCAGCACATCATATAAATCGCTTTTCTCGGCATCAATTAAGCGGCTAATTTCCGTGAGTTGTTCTTCCCCATAGCCCTTCTCTCTCAGTCCTTCTAATAAAGCTCTACGGGTGTCAGGGCGACTCCAAATTGCTCTTAATTCGTCTTCATCTTTGAATAGTTCAGGAATTTCACCAAAGAGACGTTGCACAAATTCTGCGGCGCTCATAGGTTTACCATCTGGACTCCAGAAGCTAGTAGATATCCGGTGCTGGAGAGTCCGTTCTTTACCATCGGCGAGTTTGATTTTGATGGTTTTAGGGCTGGGAACTTCTGTAGTTTCGTTTTTAGTTCTGCCCCCATTTATACCACTATCTGTTGTAGAGTCGTTGTATGCACCTGATTTCTCTCCCCCTCTGGCAATTTTGACGAGAACAGGTTCCTGGGGTTCGCCATCCCATTCAGGATCTTTGAAGTGTTCATAAGCTTTGACGAAATCATAAATAGTGAAGTAGTCTTTCCCATCAAATAGGCGAGTACCGCGACCAATAATTTGCTTAAATTCAATCATCCAGTTGATGGGGCGCATCAGCACAATGTTACGAACATTCCGAGCATCAACCCCAGTGGACAGCTTTTGGGAGGTGGTGAGAATGGTGGGGATAGTTTTCTCGTTGTCTTGAAAGTTGCTGAGGTGCTGTTCTCCCAGTTTCCCATCATCGGCGGTGACGCGGACACAGTAATTAGGGTCACTGCTAATCTTCATTTGGTTGATTAAATTCCGCACAGCTAGAGCGTGGGGTTGGTTGGCACAAAACACCAGAGTTTTTTGATTCTGGTCGATTTCTTCCATGAACAACTGCACCCGATAGCGTTCGCGATCGCTAATTTCAATGATGCGGTTGAAGTCAGCTTCAGTGTAGGTTCTGGCTTCGTCTACTGTACCTTCGATCAGTTCATCTTCGGTGCTGTAAATATATTCATCTAGGTTAGTTTCGATTTGCCTGACTTTAAAGGGAGTAAGAAACCCGTCGTTAATGCCGTCTTTGAGGGCGTAGGTATAGACTGGCTCGCCGAAGTAGGCGTAGGTGTCTGCGTTATATTTTCGTTTAGGAGTGGCGGTGAGTCCCAGTTGTACTGCTGGGGAGAAGTATTCTAAAATGCCCCGCCAGGTGCTTTCGTCACTGGCTCCGCCTCGGTGACATTCATCAATGATAATAAAGTCAAAGAAGTCGGGGGGATAGTCGCTGAATTTGGGCGTAGGATTCCCAGCGTCGTCCCGTCCGGTCATAAAAGTCTGGAAAATGGTAAAAAAGATACTGCCATTTTTGGGGACTCGACCGCGTTTTTTGATAGCTTCGGGGTCGATGCGGACTAGGGCATCATCGGGGAAGGCAGAGAAAGAGTTATAGGCTTGGTTGGCTAAGATATTGCGATCGCTTAAAAACAAAATTCGCGGACGACGAGTGGGTTGTCGGCTGAGGTTCCAACGACTTTGAAAGAGTTTCCAGGCTAGTTGGAAGGCGATGAAGGTTTTACCTGTGCCAGTTGCCATCGTTAACAAAATCCGGTTTTGTCCTTGGCAGATTGCTTCTAGGACGTGCTTAATGGCATTGTGTTGGTAATAACGGGCTTCCCATGTGCCGCTTTTGTCTTCAAAGGGGATGGCAGCAAAGCGATCGCGCCACTCATTATCTTCGCTAAAGGTGGCTTGCCACAATTGCTCTGGGGTAGGATATTGGTTGATGTAGCCTTCTGCCCCTGTGTGCATATCTACTTGGTAGATACCGATGCCATTTGTGGAGTAGGCGAATCGAGTCTGCAATTTTTCGGCGTATTTTTTGGCTTGTCCTAAACCTTCGGTATCTGGTAAGTCGCGTTTTTTGGCTTCGATAACGGCGAGTTTTTCACCACGATAAACCAGGACATAATCGGCGATGTCTGACTGAGCGCGTTTACCATTGCCAACTAAGCGACCAGGGGCAATAACTTCGCGGCGGATGCGACTATCTTCAATAACTCCCCAGCCTGCGGTTTTTAGTGCGGGGTCAATTAGTTCGGCACGGGTTTCGGCTTCGTTCATATCTCGCTCATCTCGATTTGCGTTAAAACACTTTTTTGTTGATTCTGCAAGGGTTTGAGGATTTGAGAGTGACTCACCTCGATTTGCGTTAAAACACTTTTTTATGGGTTCTGCACAGGTTAGAGGTTTTGCGTTAAAACACTTTTTTATGGGTTCTGCACAGGTTAGAGGTTTTGCGTTAAAACACTTTTTTGTTGATTTTGCAAGGGTTTGAGGATTTGGGAGTGGCTCATCTCGGTTTGCGTTAAAACACTTTTATGCCCAAAAAGGGAGATAGCGAGCATAGCGGGTAGAGGTTGATTCGGATTCGTCAGCCTTGATCAAGCCAGCTTCTTTAGTAGCTTTTATAATCAGAGAAACGGTTGCTACTTGCGAGTCACTTAGACGGAACCGCTCCCGTAGGGTTTGGTTAGACATTCGTTGATTGCTAACATACAGCAGACAGCAATGCTGATAGCAGGCTCGAATTCGATCGCTCTTGCTCATACCAGCGAAATCTTGATGGGCAAACAGCACTGCTGTAGTGCGTGTGTCACCTACTCGAAAATCTGGTGCGGGTAGTTGAGAATCTTCTGCTGCGCTAACAACTTTGTCAATGCCACTGCCTTTTTCTTCACATATACCGAAACGTCGCATTATGTCTGCGAGTTGTTCGTTACGGGAGCGATTTTCATCAATAAATCGCTCTACCTTAATAGGCGGAATGCCGGGATTAGATATCTCAATGCGATCGCTATACATCTCGATCATCACTGAAGTACCTGTTGCTAGAAAATCCTGATGCACCAAAGCATTAGCAATAAGTTCTCTTAAAGCCTGTTCTGGAAACATCTTTACTTCTTCCCGCACAACTTCCTCGATAAAGCGATTTTGAGGTGCTGCTGAGTGGACGAAATCTACTAATCCGTTAAAGCCAACAGCATATCCTCGGATGCCTGTCGTATCATTACGAGTTTTTAGCTTATTAATACCTTCGTAGATTACGACACGGGGAGCTTTACGAGCCAAGGTAGGGGAAAAGGCATCCAGTTTTTTTGCCAACAGGATCGCAGCTAGGTTTGTGATTGTCCAACCATGTGCTGTTGGTTTAATTAACTGTTGGCTCTGCAATCTTTCTAGGACAGCATCGCGGGTAGTTGGATAGGGAATTTTTAGCAGTTCAAAGTATGCTTGGGTATCTAGGAGGGCGATTACATCGTCGGCACTAGCATCACATCGAGCAGCTTGGCAAAACCAATCTTGTTGATCTTCTGCAAAAATTCTCTTGAGTACATCTGGTGTCATCGCCACCAAATCTTCTCCCGCTCTCATTAGGTAAGCTCCATCAAACGCTAATGGTTGCCCGACAGGACGGGTTGGCACTTCAAAAACCAGCACTCGTCCATCAGGATGCAGCAATTCTGTAGCGTCTACCCGAAATCTGAGTTTCTCCACAATGCGAGCTTTGATATCGTTGAGGGCGGTTGAGGATGGAAAAGCTTGGGAACCTACGACACGACGCGGGAGCTTATCGGTTACGCCCAAAACCAGATATCCACCACCTTCGTTGGCTAAAGCCACGCAGTAGCGCAACAATTTGGTTGTATCATACTGTTGCTTGGCTTCTTTGAATTCTAGCCGTTCTGTTTCTGCGGGTGCATTCAGCCATTTTTCAAGGTTTTCAAGGGTAATCATGCAGCATTTACCTCTTGAGCGGCTTTTGTTGTCTGGTTGGCGGTGTCTGCGGTGAGTTCGCCAGTGAATGCTTTTTGCAGAATGGATTGTTTGAGTTCGTTAAGGGCGGTGATTTTTTGGCGGTAGATGGTTTCGAGGCATTGGGTTTCTGCTTGAAGGGCACGAAAGTCTGAAACTAGTAATTTTTGAATTTCTACAGGAGGCAAACTAATCGGTATTTTCTTCATCGATAAACTTGACAAATTTGCTTGCCTAACACCCCGCGAAGAGTTATACAAAGCATTCAAAAAAGATTTGGATCTCAATAAATGTAAAAAGAATTTTTTATCTACGTAGCTAGTATCGATATTGATAAATTTAGCAATTCGCTGATTAAGAAGAAGTATCTTTTCTGTTTTCGGAACTTCAACTGTATATCCATAATCTTCTTTATCAACTGTTCCCGTGAGTGACATTATTAGATCGCCGCTTGAAAGAACATATTTTGCATAAATTTCTCGAAATCCATTTGGATAAAAGACTGGATTTCGTTCCAGATCAAGGATATTTTGATATAAATTGCCCATTCGGATTAGCTGGATATTAGAAGTATTGACTGTATCTGTACTTTTGAAAGCAAATCCATTAAGAAAATCACACACATCTCCTAGCTTTTTTTCTACCCATCCGTCGCCTTTCTCCGTAAAGATGGCGTTTAGATAGCTTTCAAATAGTTCGCGAGAGTTGGCGAGGTTTTTTTTGGTGTTTGCGATCGCTCTATCAATCCCCTCAAACGTCTCATCCAAAATCGCTACAATCCGCTTTTGTTCAAGCAGAGATGGAATTGGTAAAGCAATATTTTTTATTTTGGCTAGACTTAGATTTTTCTGTCGTACTCCACGTCTTTGATTAAGTATCTCAAACCTTCTAGAATTAATAGCAAATAAAATAAACTTTAAGTCAATATTTTCATTGGGTTTTACTCCAGCTATTGCCTGATTAAATGCTGCATCTCTATCTAAAATAGACATTTTAAGAGCAGCAGTGTCGTACATTCCAATTAGCAATGAACCCTTTGGAAAAAGTTTTGCATTAGACTCTTCAAGCCCTTTTGGTGTTATGAGTTCTTTAGATGCCTTGGTGAAAGTGTCATTCAGTTCACCTGATGAATACCAGGGAATATCACCAAACCAATACTCATTGCGTGATTTAAGTGGTGTACCGCCACTTTGAACCTCTGCAATCTCTCCAAGCGTTTTTAGCTTCCAGCCTTGCATCACAGAATCCCTCCAATCCCAGCCAAAATCTCTGCACTTTCCGCATCTAAGGCAGCAATTTCATCCAAAATTTCCTGCGGTTCTCGTAAGGTCGAGTCCTCAGCCTTATTTGGATTCTTCACCGACAAATCAAACGTCACTCGATCCAAATCAGCAATATCCACTAGCCAAGACTTTTCTGTTTCTGCAAACCTAGCCTGTAACTCCACAAACTCGCGCAAATCCTCATCATTCAAAGAATTGGTTTTACCCATATTCCGCCCCGGATCGAGTTGGTAATACCAAATTTTCTGAGTAGCCATTCCCTGAGTTAAAAGTTTTCCCTGAGAAAATAAAGGCGTTCCCTGAACGGAGTCAAAGGGCTTTCCTTTCTCAAAAAACAGTACCACCGTTCGTCCCAGCAAGCCTAATTATCAAGGTCAACCCTCAATCCTAGTTGGCGTTAGTTTTGGCCTAGAAAGGCCAGTCACAGTAGCGGTGGTAGATGTTGTTAAAAATGAAGTTCTAGCTTATCGCAGCGTCAAACAACTACTTGGTGAAAACTACAATCTTCTCAATCGTCAGCGACAACAACAGCAACGCCTATCTCACGAACGACACAAAGCTCAGAAACAGAATGCGCCAAACTCCTTTGGTGAATCAGAGTTAGGGCAATATATAGATAGATTATTAGCAGATGCAATTATTGCGATCGCCAAAACCTATCAAGCAGACAGCATAGTTATCCCAAAACTCCGCGATATGCGTGAGCAAATCAGTAGCGAAATCCAATCCAGAGCAGAGAAGAAATGTCCTGGTTACAAGGAAGCTCAACAAAAATATGCCAAAGAATATCGTATGAGCATTCATCGCTGGAGTTACGGTCGATTAATTGAGAGTATTAAATCCCAAGCTGCAAAAGTCGGAATTTCTACTGAAATTGGTACACAGCCAATCAAAGGTAGTCCACAAGAAAAAGCGCGAGATGTAGCCGTCTTTGCTTACCAAGAACGTCAAGCCGCTTGAGTTTTATTCACTAATCCGAACCTTGACAATATAATATTTTTATAACAGCGCCGCAGTTCATGCTTTTTTGAGCCAATGTACTGTGAAAAATCTGGGTTAGTTTGGCGGTTGGAAGATCGTCATGCTTTCTGACCCTGGTAGCTGCCCGCTTCTGATGCTGCTGTCGCAAGACAGGATAGGTGCGCTCCCAGCAATAAGGAGTAAGGCTTTTAGCCATAGTCGTTATTCATAATGGTGTGGATTACCACAGTGGTGGCTACTGAATCACCCCCTTCGTCGGGGGAACCCTCCAAATATTTTTTTGGCGTGTCAAAGCGGGGGCAAAATCCCTGGAGTCCCGCCAAAACTTTAAAACCCTTATCCAGTCTTGACTTAAGAAACTAATGTGTCAATGCATTTAGTTTTTTAATTTGCAATTCGAGACATTTTAAGCTGACCTGCCAAATTATGTGTATGGAAAGCTTTTATAGCAAGGGTTCTAGACGGGTAGAGTTTCAATAACCATCCCGGCTAGGGGTGGGTTGAAAGATTGGGACTGAATTTACAGCTACACTATGCTGAGTTTCAATAACCATCCCGGCTAGGGGTGGGTTGAAAGAAATATGTTGCCGAATTTCTTGTAGAAGAATACACGTTTCAATAACCATCCCGGCTAGAGGTGGGTTGAAAGAAGCTACGGTTTATTTGCTGATCTTTCAGCCAAACGTTTCAATAACCATCCCGGCTAGGGGTGGGTTGAAATTAATCTTCTTCTCCGCTAGCAAAAAACTCAATAATGGTTTCAACAACCACCCCGGCTAGGGGTAGATCGAAAAAATAAGCAATAGAAAATATGTACTCGTACTAACCAGATTTGAAAATGGTTAAAAAGTACAACTAAGTTATTAGGAGGGCTGAAAGGAGTGCTGCGATCGAACAAATATTAAGGAAAAATAATTTGCTTGTGGTAAATTTGACAGTTAATACCGAAAGAAGACGACGTTAATTTGCGAAAACCTAATATACTAAAATTAATGACACAAACTTACGAAATCGACCTTAATTGGCAAAAAACGACACTATCTGCGAATCGCGACATTTAATTAGCGAATGTACACAAATGGAGAATAACGGATTCGAACCGATGGCCTCTGCGGTGCGATCGCAGCACTCTACCAACTGAGCTAATTCCCCAAAATCTATGCAAAGTCAAGAGTAATATTACTCATTAACTCAATACATTATCACCATAAATTATTTTAACATTCAGTTGCCGATGGCTGAGGCTGTTTTTGAGAATAAATTTTTTGCACCCGTTCGAGTTCCAATTCGCTGAGATAATCAACAGTCCAGTTACAGCAGCGCTGGAGCATGTGGAATGGGTAAGTATTCGCTACACCAACAACTTGCATTTGCGATCGCTTCGCTGCTGCAATTCCTGCTGGAGTATCTTCAATGGCCAGACACTCGTGTGGTTGAAGATTCAATTCAGGATATTCTTTATTTAGGCGTTTTACTGCCAGTAAATAACCATCGGGTTCTGGTTTACTAGTGGTGATGTCATCACCGGCAACAATAATTTTAAAGTGTTGGGCTAGTTTGGCGCGATCAAGTACCAATTCTATTTCTTTACGAATAGCGCCACTAACTAAACCTAGTTTCAGATTCCGCGATCGCACCTGATATATTAAATCTTCGACACCTGGATATAAAGGCAGTTTCTCTATTTTTCCTAGTTCCACCACATAGGCTTCTGCTTTGCGGTACAGCAACTGAGTTAAATAGTTTTCATCGCCTACTCTACCACGATTAGCGAGTAGTTGCTGAAAACAAGCGCGATCGCTGCGTCCTAAAGAAGCTTGACGCTCACTCACCTTTTGGGGTTGGAGATTTTCTTGAATGAGAATCTCATCGATCAGTTGCAGGTGGATTGGCTCATCGTTAATGATGACACCATTAAAATCAAAGAGAACTGCCTTTAAACTCATGCCATTATGCCAAACGCTGGAGATCCAAGTTCCTCCAAATTATTATTATCTATTGATGTGGCAGTATACTGACGGACATTTTCAGCTGCAATCGGTTTAACGCCGCTAGTGATCTGATTTATCCACCATACATCCTGCGATCGCACAGCTTCAAATCCGGCTGCGCCCATATTCGCGTCTACGCTACCAGCAGCATACTCACGAATATATGGCTCCTCAAAAACATCATTAAGCCATTCTAACTGACGCAGAGTCTTCTGATTTCCATCTAAAATTAATACTTGCCCTCCAGTTACCAGCAACCTAAAGCTTTCCCGCAAAATTGCTAGAGACACCTCATTTGGTGTTTCGTGGAATAGCAAAGAAGCTGTAACCAAGTCAAATGTTGCGTCACTCAAACCAGTTTTTTCAGCATTCCCATGTCGCCAGACTATATCTAAACCAGCATTTCTAGCTTTATCTTCTGCCCTTACCAGCATATAGGGTGATAAGTCCAAACCAATAACTTCTGCTTCGGGGAAAGCCTGTTTTAACATTAAGGTAGTGGAACCAGTGCCACAACCTAAGTCAAGTATGCGTCGTGGTTTTACCCTGACGGCATCAACTAAAGCCTGACGGACAATAGTTTCATTCGGTGGCACAACATATTGAGTAATCGGATCGTAAGTAACTGCTGCACCGTAAGTCAGGTATCCCCCTGTAATCCCGTGAAAATTTTGGTTGCTGTAGTACGCGGGAATTATGACATCATCTCGTCGATAGCGATCGCACTCTTTCTCCCAGTCAATACTATCAGCGTAACGCTGTAATCCATCTTCATCAATCAAAAGACGTACTACAGGGGATAAAAAACGTTCCCAGATTGTATCTTGACGCACTGCCATATTGTGTCAGAACTTTAAGGGTTATTTAAGCAGAGTAATTTCCTTTACAAATTTTAATATATTTGGCAAACATCTGCTTTCCCTCTGCGGTATGGGCTTGACTTTTGTAACTCACCTGGTTACATTTGTAGTATAAACGTGTTACTCCCTAAGATTAGTTGTTCAGGTTCACGAAAACTGAGCCAATGAAATGAAAGACAATACAACATTAAATTGCTACAACTAACGAGGTAATGGGTTATAAGTCACACTGAGAATTATCAGTGCCATATACCCAATCCAAAATTTAAAATTTAAAATCCAAAATACAAAAAATTATGCCCTACGAAAAGTTAGAAATTACCACACCAGCACCCGTCTTATCTTGGGCAAATCACTCTTTGGGCCCAGAAGAAACCAAGATGGCAAAAAATGTTGCATCGCTACCATTTGTGTTTAAGCACGTCGCATTAATGCCAGATGTTCACTTAGGAAAAGGTGCTTTAGTTGGTTCTGTAATTGCAACCAAAGAGGCAATTATACCAGCTGCTGTCGGTGTGGATATTGGTTGTGGAATGAGCGCTATCAAAACATCATTTACCGCCGAACAACTAGAAGGTAAACTAAAGAAAATCCGCCTGGATATTGAAGCAGCAATTCCTACTGGATTCAACGAAAACAAAGACGTTGAAAAATCTGTTAGCAATTGGCAACACTGGGATGATTTTAAAGACTTGCATCGCGGCGTGCAAGACTTACAAAGTAAAGCGATGAAACAGATGGGTTCTCTGGGTGGAGGAAACCATTTTATTGAAGTGTGTCTTGATACAGAGAATCAAGTTTGGTTGATGCTGCATTCTGGTTCGCGCAACATTGGCAATAAACTTGCACAGTGTCATATTCATACAGCTAGAGAATTAGCAAAAATGGCAGGTAATAAATTGCCTGACCCTGATTTGGCTCATTTTATCGCTGGTACGCCAGAATTCCAAGCATACTGGCACGATTTGCAATGGTCACAAAACTATGCGCGTGTCAACCGCGATGTGATGATGGCGCGTTTTAAGCACATAGTAGAGAAGCATTTAGCAGGTGGGAAGGCAACTAAACCTTTATTGCAGGTTAATTGTCATCACAATTATGCCGAAAAAGAAGTGCATTTTGACGAGGATGTATACGTTACTCGTAAAGGTGCAGTCCGCGCCCAGACTGAAGATTATGGGATTATTCCTGGTTCTATGGGGGCAAAGTCTTTCATCGTTAAGGGTAAAGGTAATGCCCACAGCTTCTGTTCTTGCTCTCACGGTGCAGGGCGTTTGATGTCTAGAAATAAGGCAAAAAATGTCTACACACTTGATGATTTGATAGAGCAAACAAATGGTGTAGAATGCCGCAAAGATGAGGGGGTATTAGATGAGATTCCTGGTGCTTATAAGCCGATAGAACAAGTGATGCAAAATCAAGCAGATTTGGTTGAAGTTGTAGCAACACTCAAGCAAGCTCTTTGTGTGAAGGGATAAGTTTGTTGGGTGGGCAATGCCCACTTTTTTTATTTTTTTAAACGCAAAGGGACGCTGAGGTATAAATGATTGTTTTAAGTGAATCGACTGAAGAAATACAGCTATCTACTAGCGCTAGCGAAAATAAATTAATGACTGAAACTGCCCAATTCTTACTTGATGTAGAGATTGTTGGGTGGTATTATTTATATCTTAAAGTATAAGTATATGATAAATTCATAGTGTTTATGGTAAGCTAAAAATATTATTCATTTACATCTTTATTAAACTCTGATATTTTTTCATTTGGGATAATTATTTGAATCATTGAAATACACTTTTGTTGTTTTTGAAGGGCACTTTAATACACCGCTTGTGTACTCTGGTAAAGATAAACTTTTTCTAGAAAGATAGGCCGTATTATTCTCTTTGCAAATAACACTCACCATTTTCAGTTGCTTGCTATCAGGGACTTTAACGGCAAAAACAGCACCAACATATAAATTAAGTGTAAAGCCCGGAAAGCCCCAATGACCTTTACAAGCATCTTGAAATGCATAGACGTAAATACTATCAGTAATATTATTAATATTAATGTTAGTGTTAGTGTTAGTCTTAACATTTTCCGTTCTAGTGTAGTATCCGTAACAGCTTTGTGGATCGCCAATAACCCAATCTTTCAATGATGGTTCTTGTCCTTTTTGATCGGGAATTATCACAAAACTTTTCTGCTTTGAAAAAACAGCTTCTTGAGTAGTAATCATTGATATTAACTTTTTTTTAGCGTTGATAGTTATTCTGTCTATCTTTTCACTCATCGCTTGGTTTCCACCGTCTTCACTTGAGCATCCAGTCAAGAACAAGCTCAGGAAAGCAATACTAAAAATTAATAATTTACAAGGCGAATAAATAATTTCTTTTTTAGCCATAAAAAATAATTACTAACAAAAGTAGGGATAAATAGTTTCTAGTCAAGCACTCGATTACCAGAGTGTCTGACTAGAAAATTTATTTAAATTTTAACTAGGTTATAACAAAAATGTCATTATTACCAATTGTTGGTCTAATTGAAGTGAGGACTCAACAACTAAGTTTATACGGCAATTTAGAGTAAGCTAGAGGATGGTTTCATCCCAGAGAAAATACTTTGTTACAGGTTTCATCAGAGCAAATGGCAAAATTAAAAGCAGAGTATCGTCAAAAAATGCAAGCATAAGCAACCGAGCAAGGAGCTTGGTATGAAAATCTGAATTTTTTTGTAACTGGTAGAAAGGTTTAGAGCAAACTCTAATTTTCTATTGAATTTAGCCAATTCATCAAATCAGCTTCACTGACAAAATCTAGTAATACTTCACCCAAGTCCTCTAACTGAGTCAGGGACAACTCTTGCAACTGAGATTGTAACTGAGAATTAATTGAACCGAGCCGACGATTTAACAGACGCATCACTAGCCTCAGTTCTGATTGTCTTCCTTGTTCAATACCTTGTTCAATACCTTGTTCAATACCTTGTTCAATACCTTGTTCAATGCCTTGTTCAATACCTCGTTGTCTCCCTTCTTGCAGTCCTTCTTCGAGAATTTCTTGATAAATGGCAGATTCTCTCATATCTTCTCTCCTCAAAAACTGACGAATTAGTTCTGGCTCGAATACCAACCCTGCTAGAAGTTGGGTACATACCGAGATACTCTGCTTGGTGGCTTCTTCTTCAATCATACTCACCTGAACTGCTACCTGTTGAAGTAATCTTTGAGGAGAATCTGTTCGCGCCAAAATTGCCAGAGGTAATAAACCAGGAGATAACAGTAAGGGTTCTGGATCTTGTTCCCAAATTCGGATGACGCGATAACGGTGGGTAGTATTGCGAGCAGTAAATTGATCTACAAAGACAGCTTCTGAAGTAGTCGGTTTAAGAAAAATTACTACCTGCTCGATATCACAATTGTATTGTCGATATAGCCGCACCCAATAGTCCAACATCCGCAGTGGCAAAGGTGGAGTCGATGCTGGTAAAGTTTGAAATTCTAAATGCAGTATTTGATTGGCAGTTTGCAAAAAGGTTACTGAGTCTGCACGAATTGGCTCTTGATTTAATTCTGTTTTGAGAATCTGGATATCCGTTGCCTCAGATGCAAGTAAGTAACGGATAAAATCTTCTGGATACTGCTCAACCAGATATTTCAGGGTGTTATCGTATGTCACTGTGATATCAGTTTGGACATAAACTCATGTAGAGACATAATATCGTCACATAGTTTGTCCATCAACAATTTAGTTTAAGTATTGTTTATTGTTAGCGCTACTCTACGAAAAACTGCTTTTCGCTGATAGCGCTAACATTTAAATTTGGTGTCTTTTCAAAATTACATCGTCAAAGATTGAGGATTTGTCTCAATCAATTTTGCCAAATCTTGCAAGAATGCCGCAGCATGGGCACCGTAAATAATGCGATGGTCAGAAGTAATATTGACTTGCATTTGTTGCCGCACGCCAAATAAACCGTCAGGTGTTGCTACCACTTGCGGACGGGATGCCCCGATCGCTAAAATTGAACCTTGTCCAGGCGGCAAAATCGCATCAAATGTGTCTACACCAAACATCCCCAAATTGGACAGGGTAAAAGTTCCACTGTTATATTCTTGAGGCTGTAGTTGTTTTGCCCTCGCACGTTCTACCAAAGACTTCCAAGTACGCGACAGAGAATAAATATCCACTGCGTCTGCATTTTGCAGCACAGGTGTAATTAATCCGCCATCATCCATCGCTACTGCGACAGAAATGTTGATATCAGAATGATAAACAATACCCTGGTCTGAGTAACTAGCATTTAACAATGGGTGTTTTTGCAATGTCACTGCTACAGCTTTCGCCAGTAGCGCTGTCATTGTCACGCCTTTGGATTTAATTTGTTTATAAAGTTTGTCTAATCCATCGGTGGTAATTGTATAACCTACACGGAAGACGGGCACGGATATGGTAGCTACCATGTTCCGCACTACAGCATTCTGGAAGGTAGTTAGAGGCACGGTTTGACCAGGAACAGCCGCCGCCACGGGTGCGGGTGCGGGTGCTGGTGTCCGAGGTGCTGGGGGTGCAACTGGGACGCTGGTTGGTACTGGTGCTGGTGGGGCAGATGGGGCGGTTTGCTTGCCTTTATTGGACAATGCTTCTACATCTTCGGCGACAATGCGACCGAAGGGGCCACTGCCTTGGAGTGTAGTTAAATCAACTTTAAGTTCTTTGGCTAACTTACGGGCACGGGGTGAAGCGACAAGCCTTCCTTCTTTGTGGTTAGACCCGTTTTGAGACGCTAAGGCAGGTGTTGCGGCTGAGGCTGTGGCGGCAACTGGTTCAGGAGAAGAGGTAGGAGTAGCCGCCGCGCCGCCAGAATTGGCAAGAGATTTCGCCTGTTCAATTTCAGCTTCCGTTTCGGCTATGAAGGCGATCGCAGATCCTACCGGGGCAGTTTCACCAGCTTCAACTATGATATGGGCAAGAAAGCCTTCGTAAAAGGTTTCTACATCCATATCTGCTTTATCTGACTCTACAACCACCACTGTTTCCCCTTTTTCCACTTTGTCCCCTGGCGATTTCACCCAGGAGACGATTTTGCCTTCGGTCATGGTAGAACTCAGAGCCGGCATAAATACTTCGTGAATGCTCATAGGGTGGTTTGGGAATCAATGGTTTATGGACTTTAACAGCTTTTATCAGATCGAATTGTATCTTGGCAGGAGAGTTTTGGACTGGAGATTTTATATTTTTAGTTGGGAATTGGGAATGGGGAGAGTTTCAAACTCCTAACTCCTAAAGACAGACGCGGTTAATCGTGTTTCTTAACCCCAGGAACCTAAATATGAATGGGAGGTCTATAATACAGAGCCACCCTCAAGGTTAGCCAATACCTCGATCTCGTTTCAGTGGTTGACTTGCAAAAACCACCACGAGTTTTTCACAGATTAAATGGGATTGCTATTTATACTCCTGATACCCATTGCTTAAAATACAAGAGCTTCTTGCAGGTAGAGGATATGGGATGCAGTTCAATCTAGAATTCAAAATTGGTAATAAACCTATTTGAAATTCCTGTTTATTTGTTATGTCGGTAAAGCTGAAATTTTTTTTGATTGTGATATTAGGTATCTTTGCCACTGCTGGCGCTGGAGTATATGTTACCCAGCAGCAGCAATCTGCACCGATTGTTGAGACAAGTTATGGGCAAACCCAGCAAGTGGGAGCAATACATCAGTCTCAAGAGGTTGTGGCATATCCAGAGCGTTTCGATTACAAAACTATACCTTTAGAAAATATCAACTCATCTCTTCAAGGGAGCGATCCTGCTACCCTCGCTCTAAATGCCTTTGACAACATAGCACCAGTAGGAGGAACGCGAAAGGTAGAGGTAGCTTATCCGCAACGAAATCAAGCTTTAGTCACGATTACGCAAATCAAGCGGGGTAATGATTCAGTTGGTGTTCAATATCGAGTTGAGATGACTACCTTCGGGCGATCGCTATTTATTAGCTCTCCTCCAGTCTGGCAAATTGTTTGGGCTGGAGTGAAGAATTAGTTAGGAGTTAGAAGACGCGGTTAATCACGTCTTCTAACTCCTAAATTTACTAAATGTCGCCGCGAATTTCTTCTACAACGCCATCGCGCAGAACGATTTCTACCTGCATTTTGCTAATCAGGTTATCTCCTGTCTCTACCCGGAAAAAGCCTTCCATTTGGAATTGGTTGACTTCCTGATCTTGCTGGAGAAACTGCACTTGCTGGAGGTTTTGCAGCAACTGATTTTTCTGCTCTAGAAATTCACTTTTCTTTTGATTGACTTGGAGTTGGATATTGTCAATTTGTTGAAGAGTCTGGGGGCCTGGTGGTTGCAGACTCTGCTTTTGAATTGCCGCGATCGCTCTTTGTCCTTCTACGTCTAGCTGTTGCAGTTGCTGATCTAGTTGATTGATCTGGGTTTGCAACTGCTGTTGTACTTCCTCTTTCCACAGGGGAGTCACAATAACTTTGACGTTAACGACGCGTTTCAGAAGCAAATTAGATTTGGAGACATCCATAAATATTTCACGTTCACTCTTTACAGTTCTTTACAGTTGGGAAGTGGAATTATCAGGCAAACATGCCGTCAATAATATCGTGATAACGTTCCGTGACGACATGCCGGCGAACTTTTAGTGTTTGTGTCATCAAACCATTTTCAATAGAAAACGGTTCTGGAATGAGTTTGAATGTCCCAATGCGGTCATCCGGTCGATAGCCTGGACGATTTTGCACTTCTCGATTCAATTCTTGCCGAAATAAATCCTGGATCATTCTACTCTCGAAGTCAATTTTTTGACTAGGTGAAGAAGTGGCGGGATTGTTCTGCACCCATTTTTCTAGGGCTTCGACATTGGGGACAATTAAGGCTCCCAGGCTGCGCTGATCTTGGCCGACGAGCATAATTTGATCGATGTATGGCGATCGCAAACAAGCATCTTCGATCGGCTGTGGCTCGATGTTTTCCCCGTTAGTCAATACAATCGTATCCTTTGCTCTGCCAGTCAGCACTAAGTCGTTTTTGGGGGTCAGCCAGCCCAAATCGCCGCTATCAAACCAACCTTCGGCATCAATCGCTTTCGCTGTTGCTTCGGGATTTTGATAATAGCCTTGCATAATTTGTGGCCCCCTCAACAATACTAAGCCTCGCTTCTCTGTTGGCAAAGGCTTTTTTGTCTCAGGATCTACAATTTTAGCTTCTGTAGCAGGGAGCGGTAGCCCTGATGCACCAATCAAATTTCGCCAAGGACGGCGCACATGGGTTACAGGAGAAGTTTCGGTTAAGCCATAGCCTTGCAAAATCTGCACACCAATAATTTCAAAAAAGTTATCGATGTGTCTGGGAAGCGCACCACCGCCGCTAATCATCTGCTTGACTTGTCCTCCTGTGGCTTCTCGCACTTTGGCATAAACGAGTCGTTCTCCCAAGGCGTGGAGGGGTAATAAAGCCGATGCTTGGATTTTAGCTGTTAATCGCTCGATGGCTGAGGCATGAAGATTATTTAAATCCAATCCCTGAGCAACCCGCCGCGCTTTGATATATTTATCGCTAATGCCCAACAAAAAGTTAATTAGGCGTTGCTTTTTGGCTGGTTGTTCGCGGAACTGCTTTTGTACTCCTTCATAAATCGATTCCCACAGCCGGGGTACACCCACCATGTAGTTGGGTTTAAATTGTCTCAAATCTGCTTTGACAGAGCGTAAGTTGGTATAAACTTGCGTGCAACCTTGAGATAGTAGGTAATATTCAACAGTTCGTTCGTAGCTATGCCAGGAAGGTAAAATACTGAGAACGATATCGCCAGGGATTGGTTGCAATACTGTGCCAAAGGTTGTTACTTGGTGCATCAAATTGCTATAAGACAGCATTACACCCTTCGGTTTACCCGTAGTGCCAGAGGTATAAATTAGGGTTGCTAAAGCGTCACGATTTTGTTTAACTGGCACAAAATTATGATTTTTCCCAATTTCGAGCAACTGGGCAAAATTCAGCACCTTTAGAGTTAGAGTTTCGTCTGTCGGTGGTGCTTCATCTGAAAGTAAGATCGCAAACTGAATTGGTAAATCTTGAAGGCGATCTTGTAGTTTTTTTAGTGTCTTTAAATCTTCAATTACTATTGCCGTGCTACCGCTATTGGCGATGATAAACAGTAATTCCTCTTTTTCTGCTTGGGAACTACGCACCGCATCAACTCCGCCAGCAGTCATGATGCCTTGATCGGCAATAAACCATCGGGGACTGTTGTCAGAAATTAAGGAAATGCGATCGCCTACTTTCACTCCCAAAGCCTGTAAACCAGCAGCAAATAATTGCATTTGCTCCGCTAACTGTGTATAAGTAATCACAGCTTCTGGTTTACCGTGAGGGCTGCGGAGGGCAACAATATTACCAAATCGTTGAGCCGCTAAAGGCCAAATTTCTGGTAGTGATTCCACATTTGTGTAATCTACCAACCGCTTTAAACCCTCACGTTCTCGCTCACTGATGTTAGATAAAAAAGAAGACGCGGTTTGGATTCTTGACATAACACCTTACCTAAATATCGTAAATTAATTGTTTTTCTAGTTTATTTTGTTATCCCGCTACAATGACCATCCTTATTATCCACATTCCCTTCTGTGTATAATAATTCCAGAAATTCCACGTTTATATTTACAAAAATTTATGTTAAAGTTAGTTTACATAGAGTGCAAGCAATAGATGGACTGAACATCAATCCTATACATAATATTATGGTTGCACCTCAATACAGCGATATCTACGACGGGCTACGCCTACGCCTATTTGTCACAGGAGATGATCACCTATGAATTTGATAGATATTACACTACTAACGCTGCTCAATATTACTATCTGCATGGCGTTACCTAAGCTTATAGCTATGCTTATGGCTGATAAAACCAAACCTAATGAAGTGTCGGGGAATGGTTCAAAATTGCAAGCAGCCAAAATTCAACTTACGAGTTTTCCTTATTGTACAACTCACTTATTAACGAGTAGTCAACACTGCAAATTTAGTCCTGATTTTTGTTCCAAATGCTCTCCGAACTGATGGACTATTTATCAAGCTGGAAAATTTCTGTATTCCAAATGATAATTCATCTATGAGTACTCCAAGTAAAAAAATGCTCAATTGTCATTGCGAGCGAAGCGAAGCAATCGCAAGGGCTGGGATTGCTTCGCTTCGCTCGCAATGACGGGTTTTGGATCATTTATTTTTTGGAACACTCTATAGGACTCTTATTTGATTTTTGAACAAAACTCAGTACTGATGTATCTCTTGTTTTTCCCAATTCTCAATTCCCAATCCATGCAAGTAAATTTAGGAATCAAACCGGATTCCTATAGTTATTCAAGCGAATTTAACTAGTTTGCACTGTAATTTGTTTTTCCATTCAATCTAAAATTTATACAGGAAAAAACTGGTCTACAGTACAGCTAAAACCAGGCAATAGCGAAGAAATTATATTATCGTTACTAAATAAGGTTGCTACCAAGCTAAGTTGACTTTGTTCGCGTCGGTAGACCTCTAGTTTACGCGATCGCCAATCAGCAATCCAATATTCTTTTACTCCTCTGGAAGAATAAAGTTTCAGTTTAGCTTCTTTATCTCGTCTTAGGTCTTCGTTGCTAGCAGACAAAACTTCGACTACTAAATCTGGTGCGCCAGTTAAATGTCCTGCTTCATCCAATGTTAGGGCCAAGGTTTCTTTAGTAACCCAAACTACATCAGGAATCACATTATCTGATTCGGAAAACAAAACGCCAGGGTTGATTACAGCTTCTCCTAAACCAGTAGAATCTGACCAAACATCAAGCTGTCGAAAAATCTTGCCGCAAGTTTGCTGATGTTTAAAGTGAGGTGCCCTGGTCATAAATAATTCTCCATCAACTATCTCGTAGCGCGTCCCTTCATTTTCTGGTAATAATTCCACATCCTGAGTTGTCCAGCGTACTCCTGTATTAAGCATCTGACTCATTAGGTAACTCCTTTAATCTTGCTTTTGTATTTTAATAAAATAGAATTCAGCATTCATACGAATTGATTCTGTATTCTGTGTTCTTCTTAAATCATCACTTGCGATTGTCACGCCGCCACTTACACCGTACTAAGCGAATTTCATCAAAAGTATAGCTTTCGCCTAATTGTTCTTTGATGGGAGTGAGTGAAATGTCACCGAGTACTTCTAAAACTTGCCAAATTTTTTGTTGATGTTCTAAAGGTACTAATTGATTTAAATCAACTGGCTGATTTTTCTCAATTAGTTTTTCTAGATGAGTGCTAACTGTTGCCGGACTAAGGTTGCGTTTTTGGGCAATTTGAGCAATATTTAAACCTTGTTGATGCAATTGTAATGTCTGTAATTCGGTGTAAGAAGAAGATGATTTGGCTGAAGATACGGAAGTAGCAGATTTATTTTGCAAACCTTTTTCTTGGCGGTAGGCACGAATTTCTGTAATGAACTTTTCGCCATATTGAGCGAGCTTGTGACTACCTACACCAGAAAGTTTGGCAAATTCAGCTAAGTTTTGGGGTTGCACCTGTACCATCACCTTTAAAGTGGAATCGTGGAAGATGACGTAAGGTGGTACAGATTGCTCATCAGCTAATTGTTTACGTAGCGATCGCAACTTCTGTAATAATACTTCTGCTTCTTCTGCTTTTTCGCTCCCCTGTTCCCAAGTTATCTTTTGGACTGTAGTTACAGCTAGGGAAACTGTGCGTTGTTTTCGCATCACTTCCCAACTTAAGGCATTTAGTTTTAAAACTGAGTAACCATCGCTACTTTGTTCTATTAACCCTTGATGTAAAAGCGATCGCCCCAACATTCGCCATTCATCTAGAGTTCTATCTTTGCCAATACCGTAGGTAGAAAGTTTATCGTGTTCGTACTGGATAATTTTGTCTTTTTTTGCCCCCCGCAATACATCAATTATGTATGCCATCCCAAACCTTTCCTTGCAACGCGCCACACAAGATAAAAACTTCATGGCTTCAATTGTCCAATCTTGCATGGGTTTGGGATGACGGCAATTATCACAGTTACCGCAATTCCCAGGAAACCTTTCGCCAAAATAACCCAGTTGAATCGTTCGCCGACAATCAGTGCCTTCAGCGTAATCGATCATCTGACGCAGTTGTTGTTTAGCAATCAACTGTTCTTGAGGATCAGTTTTTTGATCGATGCTCCATTCAATTGTTTTAACATCACCAAAGCTGAAAAATATTGTACATCGAGATGCTTCTCCGTCTCTACCTGCCCTACCCGATTCTTGATAATAACTTTCTATATTTCTGGGCATATCAAAGTGAACTACCAGCCGCACATCGGGTTTATTAATTCCCATCCCAAAGGCGACTGTTGCCACCATCACCCGGACATCATCTCGAATAAATCGTGTTTGATTACTACTACGTTCCTCATCAGTTAATCCGGCGTGATAAGGCAGAACACCAACCTTATCATTTTGTAGTTTAAAAGTTAGTTCATCAACTTTTTTCCGAGTTAAAGAATAAATAATTGTCGAACCTTCAGTTTCTCTAATTAGTTCTAACAATTCAGCGTAAGCATATTTAGTTTTAGGACGAACTTCGTAATAAAGATTTTCCCGGTTAAAGCTGGCAAGATGGATGCTTGGTTGCTTTAGTCCTAGTTGTTGAATGATGTCACTACGGACGCGATCGGTTGCTGTGGCGGTGAGGGCGACGGTAGGAACATCAGGATAGCGTTTTCGCAGAGATTTTAATTGGCGATATTCTGGACGAAAATCGTGTCCCCATTCCGAAACGCAGTGCGCTTCATCAATAGCAAAACTAGAAATACCGATTTTTTCTTTAACTAAATCGAGAAACGGGAGAAACCTTTCACTGAGGAGACGTTCAGGGGCGACATAGAGTAATTTTACTTTACCACTCAGGATGGCTTCTTCCCGCGATCGCACTTGGTAAGCGTTCAAACTGCTATTGAGAAATGTCGCGTTAATATTATTATTTCGCAGTGCTTCTACTTGGTCTTGCATCAAAGCAATTAACGGCGACACTACCACAGTTAGTCCATTTTTCAACAATGCTGGTAGCTGAAAACATAGAGATTTCCCCCCGCCAGTCGGCATCACAACCATTAAATCTCGATTTTGCAGCGCATCTTCGATAATTTGCCGTTGTCCGGGGCGGAATTGGTCATAACCGAAGTGATATTTTAGCGCTTGTTCGAGATGGGGATGCTGAAGCATAGCGATCGCTTTTTCGGGGGCTGTCTGCGTGGGTAGTTATTAAAGATATCAGCATTTTAACTCACATCTTTGGCAGCTTTGCTCAGACTTGCTTTTGTGTTGCCGATCGCACTTGATAAGCTATTGAAGAAGAATTCAGAAGTCAGAATCCAGGAATCAGAATCAATCAGTCGGGGATTCAGACGGGCGCAGGATTGAAGACCACCAAATCTACGATTTTGTGGGGGTCTTAAACCCGGTTATTCATCCGCCACTCGCAAAGAATTCATTGCTGAATTCTGACTCCTGACTCCTGAATTCTATTCAATAAACATCGTCATGAGTACCAATATCTAGCAAAAGAACGACTTGTTCCTCGCTCTCGTCATCGGTTTTTAGTAAGAAAATAATGCGACAATCATATCCACAAGAGCATGAAAGCAAGCCTGATAGCTTTCCCTCTAGCTTGTGAGTGCCTAAGTTAGATGCAAATATATCATTCTCCATAGCAGCAATAGTTTCTTCTATTTTGCCTTGCAAGTCAGCATTACGACGAGCAAATTTTCGGAAAGCTCTTTTAAATTTTGCTACTAATAACCAACTTATACATCGGCTGGACTTGGATTATTCAGATATTCTCGTAATTCTTGAATCGCTTCACTAGCAGTCTGGGCTTTGAGCCTACCTGCTTGGAATTCAGCAATGGAAACTGCTGCATCTGACGCAATTTCATCTCGCCGACTTTCAATAATTCGGTTTTTGAGAATTTGTACTAGCATTTCTTGTTGCTCTAAAGGCAACTCCATTGCCGCATCTAAAACTCTATCTAGGTTACTTAATTGCTTCATTTTCTTAATTATTTGTATTGATAATATAACTCGTAATATATAAATTATAAGTCTTACACCGACCCCTTTTTTAGCTTAGTTTAACTCATGTTAACTTATGGTAATAAATCAACCTTCATACATGAGCCATCGCTTTTTCGGGGGCTGTCTGCGTGGGTAGTTATTAAAGATATCAGGATTTTCACTCACATCTTTGGCAGCTTTGCTCGGTCTTAGCATTTATCTAACCGAGAATTTGCTGTTATTACTTTCCTATGATGCTCTATTTGGTTACATTTTAACTGTGATTCTAAAGCATTGATTTTTCGTAAAAGCGACACTCCCCACACTAGAGAAATTGCCAACTTAATTGTCATGCCCGCGAGCAAGAGTGTTACTATTCTGGAAGCTTTCTTTTGTTGAGCCAGCCTTTTTTGTTGTTCTGCAAGTCGTGCTTCAACTTCTTTGGCACGTTCAGCTTCTAATGCTTGCTGCACTTCTCGCCGATCTAATTCTTCACTAGCAGCTAAAAATCGATAATCTAAGTTGCTCAAGCTTTTACCATGCGCCCAAAGCTGGGCATCAATTAGGGCTTGTCCGCGTAATAAGCGAGATTCATCTTTTTGGGTTGAGGCTATCCATGCATTAAAAGTTTCGTAGTAAGGGCGCAAGTAAGCTAATTTTTTTCCAACCCATTCTAAATTAAAAACTTCTTCATAAATTCGGTTTTTGATTTGGATAAAACCTTGCTTTTTAATTACCAAACCAGACAGCAACAGTTCTACCTGTTCTCGACTATCGTCGGTTGCTACTTCCATTCCTTGGAGGATTTGCTGATAAATTCCTAGCAATCTAGCAGCGATTTGTTCGTTTCTGAGAATGCGATCGCGAATTGTCCGTAAATGCTCCGGTTCATCTTTTGATTCCCATTGCTCAATGATGTGCGATCGCACCACATTTTCTATCCAAAATTCTTCTGTACCAGGAGGAATTTTTAGCGTTCTACCCACATCAGCTTGAGATAAATTAACAAGTAGGCGACACAGCTTTTGAGTAAGAAATGGCTGCCCTTTTGTCCAACCTAATACTGCTTTCAAAACTTTATGGGGCTGATTATCTTTAATATCTAGTCCTAAAGATAGTGGTTGAGCTTCTTCAAATGTAAAACCATTTACTTGTATGGCTTTACCAAAATTAAACGGTGTAATGTGATTTTGATATAAAATTAAGTCTGAAGGTATAGCAACACCGAAAATTGCAAATGTAATCCGATGATACTCTGGATCAGTTGCTCGTTGATTATAAAAGAACCGAATCAAGCCAAAAAAATCATCAACAGAGAAATCAAGTCCGAGAATACTATCAATTTCATCAATAAAAATAAATAGTCTTTCGTTAGGAAACTGAGCTAAGAGAATTTCTGAAATAAATCGGCTGAGTTTTTGTACCAAAGAAATATCATTTTGTTCTTGCCACCAAGTTTTTAAATTGACTTTTCCTAATAGTTTGAAACCCAACCATAAATCGCCGACAATTCCTTTATACCACTGCTCTGGAGTTATATTATCACAACCAATATTAGTCATGTCGACAGTGACACATTTAAAACCTTCTTGTTGTAGGCGATGCTTTGTTTTTACCATAAGTGAAGATTTGCCCATTTGTCTACTGCTCAGTATGTAGCAAAATTCACCTTGTTTTAAGGCTTCGTAAAGTTCCACATCGGCTTTGCGTTCAACATAGCTAGGAGCATCACTAGTTAAAGTGCCGCCAACCTGGTATCGATAATTTTTCATTTGATTGATTTTAAATTTGTTTTATATCTAAATCAATAAATTTGGATCGTGACAGTTGATAAAATTCATAGAATATCGAATTCTAGCAAAACCGTTATTACCCTGAATGCTTCCCAAGCTGTTGGCTAAAATAAAGGCGATATAATTCACACATAACTTCAGCTTGATTACCGTTGAGTTTAACCAAACCCATACTTTCTAGTTTGTAAGCAGCGATCGCGTCTAGTTCTACTTTCTCATCGGTTGCAATTACCTGTTGCATAGCTGACATTAATTCTGGGTCTTTTTGCAATAAGCTCAACAGTTCCCGTAAATGCTGACTGTAAATTCCCACTGGCGTAGATGCGGTTTCTAGTAATATCTCTAACGTCATCTCCTCCTGATATAGATGATATAAGGCCAAGCTCACCAAATAGGGATGTCCCCCTACCATTGCTTGCATAGGTGCAAGGCGTTTTGCCCCTTCGGAGCCTGCTACCCAATTTAGCCCATAACGCAATGCTAAATTCTGTACCTGATTGAGAGTAAAAGGCGGCAGCGTTATTGTTATCCCGACATTGAAAGGCGATTGGTTGAGTTTAAGTGGAATATAGATTTCTGTGGTGTGAACTACCACCATCCGTAGTTTTTGCCAGACTTCATCCTGCTTTGCTTGTTCGTGCCAAAATCGCAGCATTGGCAAAAAATCTTGGGCAATATTGGGATGTTCAAAAACTCGATGGACTTCATTCAAAGCCAAAACGAGAGGATTATGATCGATATATTGCAGCAGATAAGCTTCAAAATAGATTTTGCAGCTTACCTTGCTGCCCATTTCTATATCCCAAAAATCATCTATGGAGGGAAGCAGATTCAACTGTCTGCTGACATTAACACAAAACCAACGCAAAAATTTATCAAGAGAAGCAAAAATATCTTCATCGGCTTCTTGAAAGTCTAGATAGACAGTTTGATAACCTTGCTCTCTAGCAGAAGCAATCATCCGATTGAGTAGTGAACTTTTTCCTGTCTTTCTAGGTGCTTTGATTCTGATTAAACAACCAGGGTATAAAATCTCGTTACAAACAAGTTCTTCTAGAGGAGGGCGATTGATGTAAAGAGGAGAACCTAGTGGTACGGGGCCGCTAGGAAATTCAATCTTACTAGCTGGAAAAAAGTCTGGAGAAACTATTTCTATAGATTCTTCACCGAACTCTTGTTGCCTCTGTTCCTGTTCGCCTATTTTGTCTTGTACGTATTTCTTCAAGGCTAAATGCAGGTTTTTTTTTGTGATTTTTTTTCCCAACGCTATGGAAAGGTCTTGCCACAACTCAGAGCCAACTTCCTTAATATAATTGTCACGGTAGCCTGATTCCTCTGCCATTTCACCGTAAGTTTTGCCCAACCACGATTGAGAAAGGACAAAGCACTGAATGGAAGCAAGAGGCTTATCTGGCAAAATTCTTTCTACTGCTTGCAGAATATCTTCCACGGAACTAAAGGTTAAACAATTAGTAGATATATTTATCTACTTTGGTCTATTAATAATATACAACCGAATAAATATTTAAAAAAGGAAAAATAAATATGTATGGATACAATTTTATCTACCTGATTAATTTGCAGATAAAGAAAATTAATCAGGGTAAAGGTCAGTCATTGTCATTATAAATTGTAAAAGCGATACCACGGCAGCTTCTGCGTTGTTAGCAAATGGATAAATGAGGATTCATTCCAATACATTACTTCTTTAGTGCTAGAGTCAAGCCATCTGCGATCGCTACTAAACTAAGATTCACTCGCTCGTCTTGATGCAGCTTTTGATTAAAGGCACGAATCCTTTTAGTTCTATTATCCTGCACTTGGGGGTCGGCAACCCTACCTGACCAGAGGACATTATCGATCGCAATCAGTCCGCCTCTTCGCACTAATTGCAGCGATCGCTCATAATAAGCATCATAGTTGCTCTTGTCTGCATCGATGAAAGCAAAATCAAAGCTTTCCGCCTCTCCTATTGCCAGTAACCGATCCAAAGTCTCCAAAGCTGGGGCAATGTGCAGTTGAATTTTATCAGTCACTCCAGCTTGTTGCCAATAACGCCGAGCGATCGTTGTAAATTCCTCACTCACATCACAGGCTACCACCTTCCCGTCGCTTGGTAACGCCAATGCCACCACCAGAGAACTATAACCTGTAAATACCCCAATTTCCAAAGTTTTCTTAGCTCCTAGCAACTGCACCAGTAACGCTAAAAATTGCCCCTGTTCAGGAGCAATCTGCATTCTCCCGACTGGGTGCTGGGCTGTTTCCTGCCTCAATTGGGTTAAAATTTCCGGCTCTCGCAGAGAGATTGATAGTAAATAATTATACAGACTTTCTTCAATTCCTAATGTTTGAGTTGTCATGAGATTAGATATGGGGAAGAGTTTTGGATACTCGCCAATGATTTTTTTTAAATGCAACTCGGTATTATAAGCAGAGCGATCGCTGGAGATTCTACATTCTATATGTAGAGATATTGCATACCAAGCGTTTACTTGAGTTACTGGTCTAAACCCTTCTAGAATAAAAACTATTGTAGGGAAATTGTATTAATAAACATTACTTATATTCTGGGAGGTATGATGAGCCGTCCAATAATTCTTGGTATTGTCGGCGACAGCGCTGCCGGTAAAACAACACTAACGCGAGGAATCGCTCAGGCACTTGGCCCAGAAAATGTCACAATCATCTGTACAGATGATTACCACCGTTACGATCGCCAGCAACGTGCAGAAATTGGTATTACTGCCCTCCACCCGGACTGCAACCACCTGGATATTATGCAGCAACATCTATCGTTGCTACGCACAGGGCAGCCAATTCTTAAACCAGTTTATAGTCATAAAACAGGCACATTCGAGCCACCGCAGTATATCAAGCCTAGTAAATTCGTGATTATTGAAGGATTACTTGGTTATTCTACTCGTGCCGCCCGTGATTCTTACGATGTAAAAGTCTACCTCGCACCTCCTGAAGAGTTACGTGCTAAGTGGAAAGTCAAGCGAGATACCCAAAAGCGGGGTTACACACCTGAACAGGTGCTAGCAGAACTAGAAAAACGCGAACCAGACTCGTCACAGTTTATCCGTCCGCAACGGCAATGGTCTGATATAGTCATTAGTTTTTATCCACCGACTGATGAAGATGACGAAAGCAATGGACACCTAAATGTCCGGCTGGTACTGCGTCCGACAATTCCGCATCCAGATTTCACTGTAATTACCAATTCTGGTTATGGCAATTCTGACTCAGCCATCCGCCTGGGACTAGACAGGGATATGTGTAAGCCTGTGGATGTCTTAGAAGTTGATGGTCATGCCACCTTAGAACAGGTAAATAAGCTAGAGCATATTATTTGTTCTGATATGCCTCATCTCCGAAATATTTGCGATCGCGAAAGTAATCCCGAACTGGGTAAAATTGCTGGTACAACTGGGGAGGCATTACAAAGCTATCCTCTTGCTATCACCCAGCTAGTTATTACCTACCACATGCTCAAAGCAACGCAAATTCATCAGTAATTAGGGAAGATGGAGGGGTTTAAGAGTTTGCGATGTCTACGACGGGCTACGCCTACGTACTTTGCTTACTCAAACTCAGATGCAGAAACGCGCCTTTCAATGGGATCATACTCATCTTCTCTCAATTAGAGTCTGTAATAAGGCGATTACTAAAGTATTTGGTAGCCTATACCCCATAGACGTAAAATATCACGACAACCATCTTCAAAAGCTTCTTGAAAATTGATCATTTGAAAGCTCGATAACACCCAAGAAAGCTGCTCATAATCGCAATGCTGATAGATAATTGGAACAATCTTATTTTCAAAACGATTCTGTTGGAGGGCGAATATTAACTCCCGCTTAACCCACATTGAATCTACTGAGTTTGGAGAGAGCACTATAAGGAACCAATCACATCTTTTTAGTGCATTTCCAATCTCATCATGCCATTGCTGTGCGCCTAAGATATTCGTTTTACTATACCAAACAGGAATGTGATGACGACGTAGAACGTCTGCCAATTTAGAAACAAATTCTTGATCTCGGCTTGAATGGGAAAGAAAAACTTCATTTGGGATCATTTTTGGGAATTGAGAAACGTAAACCGCATTTTCTCTGCCAATGACTGCAACCGAAGGACATTCGAGAAGTTGCATCGACAATCTCCTTTAAGGATTTAATGTGTAATTTACCTTAAGCGATCGCCTTATCTATCTTCTGAACACAATTAAAAATGTTTGACAGACTGTCTTTTGACTCCACTCCTGTTAAGCAGCAGCTTTTTTGAGAGCTTGGGTAATATTTCTCAAACCTTCCTCATCGTCCTCAAGATTTGATATGTGAATTATCCCAAATTTCTTTAAAATCCAGGGAATTTCTACTTCTAATTGGGAAATTTCTTCAGAAGGAGCAGCAAGGACAGGAATTACCCGACCTTTATAGCCCTGTTCGCCCAGAGCATAGCCTACTTCGGCATTTATGTAGGGAGAATCAACTGAGTTAGGTGTCAGTAAAATAACCATTGCATCAGACTCTCTAAGCTCATTAGCAATAACTTCTGCCCAGTTATCGCCTGGGAAGATTTGAGTATCGTCCCAAACTTGGAAATCTGCATTTCGCAGAGCATCAGCAATTCGCCAAGCTAACTTTCTATCTTTAGAACTGTAGCTGATAAATACCTTCATTTCATCTCCTATCTTAAGTATGTTAGCTTAATAAGCTAAATCCAATGTTAGCCGAATCTTGTGGCAAGTATTTGGTAAGATGGTACTATTAAAGTTTTAATCAGCAAGTAATTTCAACATACATATTGCTCTGCCTTGTACTGTATTCCTGCATCAAGTTTAATTTGATGGAGAAGCTGGTTTTAGCCTAACATTCAACACTCATAGAAAACCTCGTAACTGTGCCCCTACAGAGAAACTAAGGTCTAACTATTGACCTTTATTGCATTGAGAGTAAGACGTACAGAAATAGAGAAAATTTCCTAAAATTAAAGATTTTCTCAAATAAAGATGATTTTGACAGCAAACGAGGGATAACTAAGGATAGTTTGATGTGTGGTGACGATTTTCTTAGTTTATGACCTATTGCCTCAGAATTGCCGACTTACCTACAAATGAGCGTCCACGTGAGCGATTAATGACGCATGGAGCCAAAATTTTAGCCACAGCAGAGTTAATCGCAATTCTTCTAGGCACTGGTCAAGGGCCAGGGAAACTGTCTGCTGTGGGTTTAGGACAATATATTTTGAGTGAATTAGGCAAACATCAACGCGATCCTTTGGCGGTTTTGCGAGAAGTTAGCCCCGCAGAGTTGATGCTAATTTCTGGTGTTGGCCCGGCAAAGGCGACAAGTATCTTAGCAGCAATTGAATTAGGCAAACGCGCCTTTCAATCTCGACCCAACGATGGCACATTGATTGATAGCCCACTTGCTGCTGCTGCTACCCTCAGTCAAGATTTGATGTGGCAGACACAAGAACGTTTTGCAGTGGTGTTATTAGATGTCAAGAATCGATTGTTAGGTACGCAAGTAATTACCATTGGCACAGCAACCGAAACCTTAGCCTCTCCGCGTGATATTTTTCGGGAAGTCATTCGTCAAGGTGCAACGCGGGTAATAGTTGCCCACAACCATCCTTCTGGGAACCTTGAACCCAGCCAGGAAGATATAGAATTGACGCGCCAGTTGTTAGCAGGGGCGCAGCTTTTGGGCATTCCGGTACTAGATCATCTGATTTTGGGTAATGGTAATCATCAGAGTTTACGGGAAATAACAACCTTGTGGGATGAACATCCGCAAGGGGATTAATCATTATCAATTACGACTTACGCAAAAAATAGCCCAAACCTTTATTTTCCGGTAGAGGCAATTAATAAATTCACTCTACCGCGTGTAGCTTTGCGTAAGTCATATTAATATTTAGATGCATTCGCCCTGATGGAGATCCCGATCATCAAAAACGTCTTTGTCTATTTTTTCCTACTTTATGCTTCATCTACCCAATAAAGATAATATCGTTCATTATCCACCCAGCTTCTCTCAAAATCTTTGATCGGAACAATCTTCAAATCATTGCGCTTGACATTTAGTTTTTTATTTAAAATCAGTAAAATTCTTTTTTGCTCATCTTGATTTTTGAGTAAAGAATTAATTTGGCTTAATATCTCATCGTGTTCGACATCTTTACGACCTTTTTTAAAAAGTGTAAAGCTTCCCATACTTTGAAGTTCAGGATAGTAAAACTTTCGATTTAAATAACCTGATAAAGGAGCCATATTTGCATCTCTGCTGGCAACAATAAACTCATTATTTAATCCAGATGTTTGAATATATTGAGCTGTTTCCCGACTAGCAGAGAAGGGTACAATTAAATCTCTTGAGAAACTATAAATACCTCCCCCGAACTGTATATAAAGAATCAGCATTAAAGCAATATGATGCCATTTGTTTACAAATGCAATTGAATTTGGGCGAATAGAAAACTTGTTGAGTAAAACTGGAGAATCTTGATAATAGCTTGCCAGCCACAGAGCCGCTATCAAAACTAAATATAAATGTCCAAAGTGCCGAGGCATACCGATAAATCGCAAGTATGTAAAGGCAAATATCACAAAAGTACCTAAAATATAGAAAAATAGAGGAATTTGCTTTTTAGACAATTTAAGCAAAGTTAAAACTACAATAAATAGAGTAATGAGCGCACAAACAATTAAATCTATCCATTTTTTGTGTGCAGGAATAATTAATAAATAACTACCAAATATTCTACCTATGCTCCTTAAGAAATGACGGATATCTAATTGAACTATCCAACCATTATTTAACCCACCATGAAGATAACTATCTATTGGGGGAGTAAGAATATAAACAGATGAAATAAAACAAAATATGATAATTAGAATACTTAAAAATAAGTCGAATTTTTGGCTCTGATTAAAATACTGTTGGCGATGTTCGCTATCAAAACAAAATTCAGCTAGCAAAGTCAATGATAAAGAGAATGATACAAGTAAACCATAAGCGCTACTATTGCCTAGTAAACCTAATAAAATTGCCAAGTAAACATAAGTTTTTTTTCTGGATGAAAAAACTGTGCAGAATGTAAAAACGAATAACATACTAAAGGCATAATTTCGAGAAATTAAAAGATATTCATAAAAAGGAAAAAAGCCAAAGGAAAACAGAAATTTTTGTTTATAATTAAAAGGGCTATGTAAGCATAATACAGCAACTGAAGTAACTGTAATTGCTAAATGAAATATTTGCATAATAATCGGATTATCTACTATTTTTCTCAGAATTACCAGAGAAAAATACCAGAGAACAGGATGTCCCTCATAATGAATATTTGCAATCAAATCTCCAAAAGATTTACTATCTCTGACAATCAGCCAAGGATTTAGTTCATCTCGCCACATCGAATGATTGAGAATACCTATTAAACCGAGAAAAGAAAAAAGAATGACAATAAACCAAGGAGAATGTAAAGGTAATCTCGAAGTATATTTGATAAGTTTTTTGTTTATCATTGTTAGTTTAAAGTGAAATTTATTCGCATGAAAATTATATCCATTTATTTACCACTGAATTAAATAAATTTGCAATCCTACTTAACCAATATTTTCTTAAATCTTAAGGAAATTTGACAAATTGACCTATGGCCAATTTTGATTGATTAAGCAAAAATAGCCTATAAATGGACGGTAAGAGGTAAACCTTATTGTTGATTATTCTTTCTGCAAAACATCCTCAAGCATAGATCCTAATTCCTTATTTAACCTACCAGACTTGACAAATTCTGCATAAGTATCTGCCTCAATTGCCAGTAATTCTCCTCGAAATTGTTCCGTTGTAAAACTCTGAAGGTTGGGGAACTCAAGCTGTAATTTGTCAATTTCTATCCGTAAATCTGCAAGTTCCCCTTTGATTAGTGTCTCCTGGTAGCGGCGAAATTCTGGGTCAATGCCAGGGCGTTGGTCTGCTTGGAGGTGTTGCAGAACGCGTTCTAAGGCAACATGACGGGCAACGAATTCTAAATATTGCTCACGCAAAGGTGCATCACCTAGCAAATTGAGTTTTTCTAGCAAAGGTTTAATGGTTAATCCCTGAACAAGGAGAGTAAATAAAACTACTCCAAATACTGTTGCAATAATTTTTTCTCGCTCTGGTAGCAGTGTCGATACACTCAATGCCAGGGCAATGGAAACGGAACCGCGTAACCCACCCCACCATAGGATAGTTTGTTCTGGTAAAGAAATTTTCGATTTGGTAATGGTAGTACTCAATTGGCTGAGAATCAAAAGAGCAACTCCCCGCATCAAAATTATTGCTGCTACTGTCACCATAATGATTTGCAAGTTTTCGCCCAAACTAGCAAAGCGTATTTGGTCGCCAATCAACAAGAAGACAATGGAGTTAACAAAGAACGCCAAAAAGTCCCAAAATTCGGAGACAATAACCCGCGTGCGGGGATTCATGCCGATACGAGAGCCAAAGTTGCCTAAAATCAAACCTGTGGTGACAACTCCAATTACTCCAGAACCGCCTAATTCTTCGATAATCAGGTAAGTGCCGTAGGCAGAAACTAGAGTTAAAGATTGTTCTACTAAGGGCAAATCGAAGCGCTGGGTGAGGTAAGAAATACCAAATCCAATGAAAGCTCCCATCCCTATACCAATGCCAACAACTGTAATTAACTGCAATAAAATTGGCTGGACTTCTAATTCGACAGTTCCCAAAGATAAGGCCACTACAAAACTAAAGGCAACTACAGCCATACCATCATTGAATAAGCTTTCGCCTTCCATTAAGGTGACAAGACGACTATCTACGCCCAGTTCACGGAACAAAGCGGTGACAGAAACAGGATCGGTTGCAGATAGGCTGGCTGCGATGAGTAAAGCTGTAGTCAGAGAAATACCAATGAATTGATTGAGAGCGATCGCTACCCCGGCGATCGCAATTAACACCCCAAAGACCGCATACAAGCAAATTGGTACTAAATCCCGCTTCAGTTCTACCCATCTCAAATTCCATGCAGCTTCAAATAACAACGGTGGTAAAAAAATGAACAAAATCAATTCAGGGGAAAGGGTTACTAAACGGACATCGACTAACGCCAAACCTAACCCGACAATCACCAGTAGCAAGGTGTAAGGAATATTGCGAAACCAGCTAAATACCTGCGGTAGTGTCGCCACACCTAAAGATACCGAAAGTACCAACAGAAACTGCTTAAGATTATTTGTAATGACTTCCTCGGCGATCGCTGATTCAAGCACCATAAGTAAATTCCTTGTATAATTTTACATTTATCATCATCTGACTATTTTCAGATGACACCGGTTCAATGAGAAACTTTAATTAGAGATAACCGAGCATTCAGGAGGAAGGTCTTGGGTAATAACATTCGAGACCGCTTTAAAAATTTCCGTCGCCGGGGTTCGCAACCGGAACAACTCCAACAGCTACAAACAGATTTGCTGGCAGAATCAGCCTTAGACTCAGCTTACATAATATTGATTATTAGCTCCTGTGCGATCGCAACTTTGGGTTTATTATCTAACAGTGCGGCCGTAATTATCGGCGCAATGATTATTGCCCCTCTAATGTTGCCGATTCGCGGGTTAGCTTTTGGTGCTTTACAGGCAGATATTACCTTATTTCGCAAGGGAATAATTGCTGTCGCAGTGGGCACGCTGTTAGCGGTGACGATCGCCTGGACTCTGGGTTGGCTGGTAAGATTTCCCAGCTATGGTAGTGAAGTACTGGCTCGTTCCAGACCAACGCTGTTAGATTTGGGAGTTGCGGTAGTGGCTGGTGGTATTAGTGGTTACGCCAAAATTGAAACGAAAATCTCTGGTAGTTTAGCAGGAACTGCGATCGCTGTTGCCCTCATGCCTCCCGTTTGTGTGATTGGCTTAGGCTTGGCACAAGGGAATTGGTCACTCAGTTTCGGGGCAACCCTACTTTATCTCACCAACTTGCTAGGTATTGCCCTCTCCTGTATGGTGACATTTGTGGTAGGAGGTTACACTTCAATGGCGCGGGCCCGTCGGCCCCTAATTTGGACTATGGCTTTAACAGCTATCCTGATAATTCCCTTGGGAGTCAGCTTTGCCCGACTTGTACGACAAGCGCAACTAGAAACCAGCTTACGACGGGCATTATTGAATCGAACTGTCACCTTTGGGCGATTGCAGTTACTTAACAGTAATACCAATTGGTTGACAAGTCCCCCAGAAGTCCGTTTGAGTGTCCGGGCAAGGGAACCTGTCACACCTCGGCAAGTAGAATTATTAGAACAATTTATCAAGCGAGAGATGGGGCAGCCATTCACTCTAATTTTTGAAGTTGGTGAAGTAGAGGAAATTAGAAGTTCTGAACCCACACCCTAAAGTTGCTATTTGGCATGAATGAGGAGAGAATCTATGGGAGCATCTCAGCTTTGCAAATGTACCAGGCGATTAGAAATCGCGGCTACACAAACAAAGTCCGCCTACGCGGACTCAAAGGAATTGAAACCCACGGAGGTGGGTTTTGTCTGTATAGCCGCGTTCGCGTAGCGTGCCGGAGGCTCTATTCCATTCGCTAGGGCAAACGTATTTTTACACTATCAGTCAAGTCAAACTAACTTTCTAAAACGTAATAGTGGATGTTACCGAATTAGTTAAAGTTTCAATTATTCTTTTGCTGCTTGCTACAGGTGTAGCTTTGCTATCCCGGCGGTTGCGAATCCCTTATGTGACGGGTTTAGTATTAGCAGGTTTGCCAATCACTGAATTGTTGTCTCGTCCAATTGGTTTAAATCCAACCTTGGTTTTGAATCTTTTCCTGCCAATTCTCATCTTTGAAGCTGGCATTAATACAGATGTCAGCCGCTTACGCAGCACCTTTAAACCAATTGCCCTGCTAGCTGGCCCTGGGGCTGTGCTTTCCAGTGGGATTATTGCCGCCTTATTAAAATTTGGGCTGGGGCTGAGTTGGATACCTGCGTTATTTGTCGGAGTAATTCTGGCAAATACTGATACAGTTTCCATGATTGCCGTCTTCAAGGAAATACCAGTACCCTCCCGGCTTTCCACCATCGTTGAAGGAGAAACTTTATTTAATGATGCAGCTGCTCTAGTTTCATTCAACCTAATTTTGCAAGTATATTCCACCGGTTCACTCACATTTATAGAGGGAATCCAACAACTGCTATTTATTTCTTTAGGAGGCTGCATTGTAGGGTTAGTCTTGGGCTACTTGAGCATACCTGTATTCGCCCGTTTAGATGATCCCCTTAGCAGTTTGTTATTGACAGTTGCAGTTGCATTAGGAACTTTCCAGGTTGGGCAATTTCTTGGTGTATCGGGTGCGGTGGCTGTAGTTGTCGCGGGATTAATTTTCGGGAATTTAGGGCTTTCTCAGAATACTTCTGCTTCTAGTCGCATCACTTTGTTGAGTTTCTGGGAATATGCCAGTTTTACTGTCAACACCTTTATTTTTCTGCTGATTGGTGTAGAAATAGATTTGGTAACGCTCTGGAGAACTTTACCTGCAATTATATTTGCAGTTTTAGCTTATCAAGTTGGGCGAGTTCTGACAGTCTATCCGTTGCTAGCAGGGATTCGTTTGATTGACCGTCCAATTCCGTTGCGCTGGCAACATTTACTCTTTTTAGGTAATATCAAAGGTTCGCTCTCGATGGCTCTGGCATTGAGTTTACCTGCAACACTACCAGGGCGAGATATTCTCATCGCTTTAGTTTTTGGTAGTGTGCTGGTGTCGTTAGTTGGACAAGGTTTAAGTTTGCCTTGGGTGGTAAAACGCTTACAATTATCTAAATTTTCAGAAGCTCAACAACAGGTTGAAGAATTGCAAGCCCAGTTGATGACAGGTAAGGCAGCACAAGATGAATTAGATAGTTTGTTGAAATCAGGAGTGTTACCAAAAGCTGTTTATGAAGAGATGCGTTCAGCTTATCAAGTGCGAATTGCTGGTGCAGAAAAGACACTGCGGGAACTATATAATCGTCGTCCTGATGATGTAGAGGGCAAAACTGGCAACAGTGCTAAACTTGATGCCATTCGCCGCCGTTTACTGCTGGCAGAAAAAGGAGCGCTCAATGAGGCGATGCGGAAGCGAATTCTCTCAGAAGAAATTGTGCGCGGACGGATACAAAATCTTGATGAACAATTGTTGAAGTTAGATGATGATTAAATATTGGGAATTGGGAATAGTCTGAGCTTCGTCGATGAACC